>NZ_JBSGDY010000004.1:28636-95985 GCF_053602615.1 Micromonospora sp. NPDC004336 | reverse complement strand
GAGGCCACTGTTTCCCGGAAGTTGCGCGATCTAGGGCCGCCGGGGCCACCTGGCCGGGCCAGCCAGGCGCGGCCAGGTGGGGCCGCCGTCGGGGTCAGGTCAGGTCAGCCCGACAGTCGGGTCAGTGGGCGGCGCAGCCCGTCGTCGGTGCCGGCGCCGCAGCCGGCGCGCCGATGGTGGGCAGCCCGAGCAGCACCCCGGGCGTACGCGGGGCGCGTCCCGCCTCCGCCGCGTCGCCCGCCCGGGTGCGCCGGTGCGACAGCGGCTCGCCGTCGGCGTTGAGGTGGTGCGGGGCGGCGTACGTGACGACGGTGTGCACGATGTCGCCGGGACGGATCCGCCCGACGGGAGAGCCGTCCTCGCCGTGCTGGCCGTTCGCCCCGGTGGCGAAGTGGACGAGGCGGCCGTCGCGGGCCCGGCCGGACATCCGCCCGGTGCGCTCGTCCTTGCGTCCCTCGCCGACGGCGACCAACACCTCGACGGTCTCCCCCACGAGCTTCTTGTTCTCCGCCCAGGTGATCTCCTCGACGCAGGCGATGAGCCGCTCGTAACGCTCCTGGACGACCTGCTTGGGGAGCTGGCCGTCCATCGTGGCGGCGGGGGTGCCGGGGCGCTTGGAGTACTGGAAGGTGAACGCCGACGAGAAGCGCGCCTCGCGGACCACGTCGAGGGTGCGCTCGAAGTCGGCGTCGGTCTCGCCGGGGAAGCCCACGATGATGTCGGTGGTGATCGCCGCGTCCGGCATCGCCGCCCGCACCTTCTCGATGATGCCGAGGTAGCGGTCGGCCCGGTAGGAGCGGCGCATCGCGCGCAGCACGTCGTCCGAGCCCGACTGCAGCGGCATGTGCAGCGAGTGGCAGACGTTCGGCGTCTCGGCCATCGCGGCGATCACGTCGTCGGTGAAATCCTTAGGGTGCGGGCTGGTGAAGCGGACCCGCTCCAGCCCGTCGATGTCGCCGCAGGCGCGCAGCAGCTTGCCGAAGGCGAGCCGGTCGCCGAACTCGACGCCGTAGGAGTTGACGTTCTGCCCCAGCAGGGTCACCTCCAGCACGCCCTCGTCGACCAGGGCGCGCACCTCGGAGAGGATGTCGCCGGGGCGGCGGTCCTTCTCCTTGCCGCGCAGGGAGGGCACGATGCAGAACGTGCAGGTGTTGTTGCAGCCGACGGAGATCGACACCCAGCCGGCGTACGTGGACTCGCGCCGGGTGGGCAGCGTCGAGGGGAAGACGTCGAGGGACTCGAGGATCTCCACCTCGGCGGCGGTGTTGTGCCGGGCGCGCTCCAACAACACCGGCAGTGACCCGATGTTGTGCGTGCCGAAGACCACGTCCACCCAGGGTGCCTTGCGTACGATCTCGCCGCGGTCCTTCTGGGCCAGGCAGCCGCCGACGGCGATCTGCATCCCCGGGTGCCTGGCCTTGACGGGGCGCAGGTGACCGAGGTTGCCGTAGAGCCGGTTGTCGGCGTTCTCCCGGACCGCGCAGGTGTTGAACACCACCACGTCCGGGTTGTCGTCGGCCTCGGGGGCGCGCACGTAGCCCGCCTGCTCCAGCAGCCCGGAGATGCGCTCGGAGTCGTGCACGTTCATCTGGCAGCCGTACGTGCGCACCTGGTAGGTGCGCGGGCTGCTCGCCGCTGCGGTAGTCATGACCCGCACAGCGTATCCGGGCCGAGAAGTCCCGACCGAACGAGGAGGAGCCGTGTGCCGGAGCATCAAGACCCTTCGTGAGCCGTACGTCCCCGAGGTGACCGCCGCCGACGTCGAGGCCGCGGCGCTGCAGTACGTCCGGAAGATCTCGGGCTTCCGCAAGCCCGCCGCGCACAACGCCGCGGCCTTCGACGCGGCGGTCGCCGCGGTGGCCGCGGCGACCGCGACCCTGCTGAGCGAGTTGGAGGTACGCGGCAGCCGCTCCGCCGGCCCGGCCCGCTGAACCCCGGGCGCCGGGCCGGCCGCCACTCCACGCCTGCCCCGGACCGGGCCGACCGCCTCCGCTCAGGCCGACCGCCCGCCGGGCCAAACACCCGAGCCGCCGCCTACCGGGTCGCACGCCCACCGGGTCGTACGCCCGACGGGTCGTACGCCCGACGGGTCGGAACGCCCGCCGAGACCGGCGCCCGGCCGGGGCGAACGCCCGCCGAGCTGATGCCTACCCAGGCGGTACGCCCGACGGGTCGGAACGCCCGCCGAGACCGGCGTCCGGCCGGCCTCGGCCGGTTGGCACCCGTGCTGGCCAGCACCCCCGCCCGCGCAGAGTCTGGCGCGGGCCGGGGCGGCCAGGGCGGGTCAGGCGGCGGCGAGCGCGGGGAGGATCGAGTCGGGGGCCCAGCGCGAGCGGTGGCACTGCGACCAGCCGCGGCAGCGGGGGTCGGCGTCGGTGCAGAGCCGCTGGTTGGCGAGCACCTCGCCGTCGTCGGTCTCCCGGACGTCGAAGTGCACCGGCCGGATCGTGCCGTCGGGCGCGACGAGCAGGTGCCGGCCGGCGTCGAGGGTGTCGTCGCGCAGCAGGCAGTTGCGGTCCAGCAGCCGCGCCAGCGCGGCGATGCTGGCGTGCTCGGGCAGCCGGTCGGGCACCCCGTAGCAGTCCACGATCGTGGCGAACTCCCCCGGCGCCTGCCAGACGTCGCAGATCACCGCGTACGTCGGCAGCCGGGCCGGATCCGCCGCCGCCAGGGGCATCACCACCCGACCGAGCGCCTCGGCCAGTGCCGGGTAGACCTCCACCGGCCGCACCTGGTCGATTCTCCAGTTCCACAGCTCGGTCATGCCGCCTCCTCGCTGTGCTCGTCCCACCGGCCTCCGGATCGGGCCTTAATGACGATGGTGGGGTGCATATGACCTCAGCCGGGGGCAAGTTACCGGTCTGTGACCATTCCGGGCAAAATTTCCTCGAGCGCCGGTGCTCGGAGTAGCGGAAAGGCGACAGTTTATCGGGTACGGTGCCCCGCCCCGCGCTCCCCCGCCGCTCGCATCACCCCGTTTCCAAACGAGATCCTGCGGCGCGAGCGGAGCGCCGGGCACAGCGCGCCGGACAAACGAACGCACACACTCCCCCTCTCCCCACGCCCGCGCCCGCCCCTGTGCGCCGATCTTGCACTTTCGGCCCCCGATTCGCCCCGGATGCCCGTTACATCGGGGCAGAAAGTGCAAGATCGACGGCGATGGCGGGAAGGGCGATAGCGGGAGGGCGCGGGCGGGGCGGGGCGGGGCGGGGAGGAGAGGGGCGGGGTGGGGTGGGTTAGCGGACTATCAGGCGGTGTTTGCCGGGGGGGAGTAGCTCGCCGACGACCGGGGCGTCGGGCAGCTCGCCTGCCACCAGGAGGCCGCCCGAGGTCTGCGCGTCGGCCAGCAGCAGCCGTACCTCGTCAGGGGTCCCGCCGAAGTCGGTCCAGGGCGTGACCCAGTCCAGGTTGCGGCGGGTGCCGCCGCTGACGTACCCGGCGTGGGCCGCCTCCCGGGCCCCGGGCAGGAACGGCACCCGGGCGGCGTCGATCGCCACCGTCAGCCGGCTCGCCCGGGCCAGCTTGGCGGCGTGCCCGAGCAGACCGAAGCCGGTCACGTCGGTGCCGCAGCGGATGCCGGCCGCCACCGCGGCCCGGGCGGCGTCCCGGTTGAGGGTGGTCATGGCGGCGACGGCCTCGGGGAAGCTCTCGCCGGTGGCCTTGTGTCGAGTGTTGAGCACCCCGACGCCGAGCGGCTTGGTCAGCGACAGTGGCAGCCCGGGCCGGCCCGCGTCCAGGGTGATCAGCTCGTCGGGGCGTACCACCCCGGTGACGGCGAGCCCGTACTTGGGGCCGTCGTCGTCGACGCTGTGCCCGCCGGCGAGGTGGCAGCCGGCGGCCCGGGCCACATCCTGCCCGCCGCGCAGCACCTCCCGGGCCAGTTCCAGCGGCAGCACGTCACGCGGCCAGCAGAGCAGGTTGAGCGCGACGAGCGGGGTGCCGCCCATCGCGTACACGTCGGAGAGCGCGTTGGTCGCGGCGATCCGGCCCCAGTCGTACGCGTCGTCGACGACCGGGGTGAAGAAGTCGGCGGTGGTGACCAGGCCGGTCCGCTCGTCGAGCCGGACCACCGCGGCGTCGTCACCGTGGTCGAGCCCGACGAGCAGCTCGGCGGTGCCGGTGGCCGGGCCGAGGCCGGCGACCATCGCCTCCAGCTCGCCCGGGGGGATCTTGCAGGCACATCCGCCGCCGCGGGCGTACCGGGTCAGCCGCACCGGTTCGGTCATCCCACATGATCTCCACACCATCCCCGGCCGCGCCACCGCGCGGTCGGTTTCGTGGTCAAAATCCGACTCTCGGCCCCGACCGGAAACGGTGTTACCGCTCCGTGACCAACCAGGTTGCGTACCGCCACATCCCCCCGCCTACAGTTGCCCAACCGGGGGTCAACCGACCCCGCGCGACGACAGGGATGGTGGACGAACGTGACGACGGGCGAACCGCTCATCGTGCTGGACTCGGTCAACAAGTGGTTCGGGCCGCTGCACGTGCTGGACGACGTCTCACTGTCGGTCGGGCGCGGCGAGGTGGTCGTGGTCATCGGCCCGTCCGGCTCCGGCAAGTCGACGCTCTGCCGCACCATCAACCGGCTGGAGCCGATCACCTCCGGCACCATCACCTTCGACGGGCAGCCGCTGCCGGCCGAGGGCAAGGCGCTGGCGAAGCTGCGCAGCGAGGTCGGCATGGTGTTCCAGTCGTTCAACCTCTTCGCGCACAAGACGATCCTCGAGAATGTCACCCTCGGGCCGGTCAAGGTCCGCAAGGAGAAGCCGGCGGCGGCCCGCGAGCGCGGCCTGGCCCTGCTCGACCGGGTCGGCATCGCCAACCAGGCCGACAAGTTTCCCGCCCAGCTCTCGGGCGGCCAGCAGCAGCGCGTCGCGATCGCCCGGGCGCTGGCCATGCAGCCCAAGGCGATGCTCTTCGACGAGCCGACCAGCGCGCTCGACCCGGAGATGGTCGGCGAGGTGCTGGACGTGATGACCTCGCTGGCCCGCGAGGGCATGACCATGGTCGTGGTGACCCACGAGATGGGCTTCGCCCGGCACGCGGCCAACCGGGTCATCTTCATGGCCGACGGCCAGCTGGTCGAGGACGCCCCGCCGGCCGAGTTCTTCGCCAACCCGCGCAGCGAGCGGGCCAAGGACTTCCTCTCCAAGATCCTCACGCACTAGGCGTCCGTACCTGGAGCGCGCCGTCCCCCGGCGGTTCCGTCGAAGAAGGAGATGAGTATGCGTATCACGCGCGTAGCGGCGCTCGCCGCGGCCGCCACCCTGGCGCTCGGCATGACCGCCTGCGGTGGCGACGACGCCGACAAGGGCACCGGCGCCGGCAGCAAGTCATTTGCCGCCGGCAGCACCATGGAGCGCCTGAACAAGGCCCAGGCTATCAAGATCGGCACGAAGTTCGACCAGCCCGGCTTCGGCCAGAAGGGCTTGTCGGGCAAGCCGGAGGGCTTCGACGTCGAGGTCGGAAAGATCATCGCCAAGGAGCTCGGCATCCCCGAGAACAAGATCGAGTGGGTCGAGACGCCGTCCAAGGTCCGCGAAGACGTGATCTCCAACGGCACGGTCGACATGGTCGTGGCCACCTACACGATCAAGGATGAGCGCAAGGAGCGGGTTTCCTTCGCCGGGC
This sequence comes from Micromonospora sp. NPDC004336, assembly GCF_053602615.1. NCBI lineage: Bacteria > Bacillati > Actinomycetota > Actinomycetes > Micromonosporales > Micromonosporaceae > Micromonospora > Micromonospora sp. NPDC004336. Next base: position 90,351 of record NZ_JBSGDY010000004.1, on the reverse strand, counting down.
CGTACTACGAGGCCGGCCAGAACATCATGGTCAAGAAGGACGACGCCACGATCACCGGGCCGGACTCCTTCAAGGACGGCACCAAGAAGGTCTGCTCGGTCACCGGCTCCACCCCCGCCGAGGAGATCAAGAAGTACGTCAAGGACGTCGCGACCCAGCTGGTGCTCTTCGACACCTACGACAAGTGCCGCGACGCCCTCAAGGGTGGTCAGGTCGACGCTGTCACCACGGACAACGTGATCCTGCTCGGCTACATCGCCAAGGACGAGGCGTCCTTCAAGCTGGCCGGTGAGAACTTCACCAAGGAGCCGTACGGCATCGGGGTGAAGAAGGACGACACCGACTTCCGCAACTTCATCAACGACATCCTGGAGAAGTCGTACACCGACGGCAGCTGGAAGAAGGCCTGGGACGACACCGCCGGCAAGTTCGGCGCCCAGCTGGGCTCCGCGCCCACCGTCAACCGCTACTGATCTAATTCCTTCAATCTGGAGGGTGGGGAGGAAGACCGACCCGTGAGTGTGCTCATCGACAAGTTCGACGTCTTCGCGGGTGGTTTCTGGCTCACCCTCCAGATCTGCGTACTCGCCGCGATCGGTGCCCTGATCCTGGGCGCCGTCGTGGCGGTGCTGCGGATCTCCCCGGTGCCGCCGCTGCGGGCGCTCGGCACCGGCTACGTCAACGTCTTTCGGAACATGCCGCTGACCGTGGTGATGTTCTTCGCCGCGTTCGGCCTGCCGGCGCTCGGCTCCAACGCGGACTTCCTGCGCATCCCCGGCCTGGACGCGGTGTTCAGCAGGCTCGACACCGACCTGCCATACTTCCGCCTCGCGTTGATCGCGCTGGTGCTCTACACCGCCGCGTTCGTCTGCGAGGCGCTGCGCTCCGGCGTCAACGCCGTCCCCGCCGGCCAGGCGGAGGCCGCCCGGTCGCTCGGCCTCACCTTCGGCCAGAACCTGCGGTACGTGGTGCTGCCGCAGTCCTGGAAGGCCTCGGTGGTGCCCCTCGGCTCGGTGATCATCGCGATGATCAAGAACTCGGCCCTCATCGGCTTCTTCGGCGTCGTCGGCGACCTCTCGCAGACCGCCGACCAGCTCACCTCGGCCGACGGCTACGCCTTCGTCCCCGTCGCCATCGGCATCTCGATCGGATACCTGATCATGACTGTCCCCCTCGGCGCGCTCCTCGACCGGATCGAGAAGCGACAGGCGGTGGCCCGATGAGCCAGCAGAGCGTCCTCTACGACATCCCCGGCCCCCGGCAGCGCCGGATCACCCTCGTCACCAGCGTGGTGGCGACCGTGCTGCTGCTCGTGGGCGCGTACTTCCTGATCTACAAGCCGTTGGACGCCAAGGGCCAGTTCTCGATGGAGCTGTGGGGTCCGCTGATCGACCCCTCCAACGAGAACTTCTCCCTGGTGTGGGACCGGATCGGCCTCGGCCTCAAGAACACGCTCACCGCCGCCGTCCTGGCGATCGTCGCCTCGCTGGTGGTCGGCACCCTGCTCGCGGTGCTGCGGATCCAGCTCAAGAGCCTGACCCGCCGCCGCTTCACCGGGATGGCCACTCCGGTCTCCTACCTGCTGCGCGGGCTGAGCACGCTGTTGTCGGCGGTCACCCGCGTCTGCGTCGAGATCTTCCGGGGCCTGCCCGTGGTCATCACGATCTTCTTCGTGGCCCGCGGCTTCCCCGAGTTCGGGGTCACCTTCGACAACCTGTGGTATCTCGTCATCGGCCTGACCGTCTACAACTCGGTGGTCATCGCCGAGATCCTCCGCTCCGGCATGGAGGGCCTGCCCGGCGGGCAGGCGGAGGCGGCGGCCGCGATCGGCCTCTCCCCGATGCAGACCACCCGGATGATCCTGCTGCCGCAGGCGTTCCGCATCATGCTGCCGGCGCTGATCAGCCAGCTCGTGGTGGTGCTCAAGGACACCTCGCTCGGCTTCATCATCAGCTACGAGGAGACCCTGAACATCGGCAAGCAGATCATCGGCGTGCTGGACAACCCGATCCAGGTCTACGTCGTGATCGCGGTGATGTTCATCCTGGTGAACTACTCGCTGTCGAAGCTGGCCCAGTACGTCCAGCGCCGGATGTCGCGGGGCCGCAAGACCGCCGGCACCCCGGCGCAGAACCCGCCCCCGGCGGCGCTCATCTCGCAGGCCGAGAGCGGCGCTCAGGGCGTCTGATCCCGACCCACGACGAAGGGCCGGCCCGATCTCGGGCCGGCCCTTCGCGTTGCACCGTGAGCCGTCCACCCGCGTGACGGGATCCCCGGTCGGCGGTCCACCCGCGTGACGGGATCCCCGGTCGGCGGTCCACCGGCGTGACGGGGTCCCTCGGTCAGCGGGCGATCTCGGTGACCCGGGACTCGCGGACCACGGTGACCCGGATCTGCCCCGGGTAGGTCAACTCCTCCTCGATCTGCTTCGCCACGTCGCGGGCCAGCACGGCGGCGCCGATGTCGTCCACGTCGTCCGGCTTGACCATGACCCGGATCTCCCGGCCCGCCTGCATGGCGAAGACCTTCTCCACGCCGAGCTTGCCCGCCGCGATCTCCTCGATCCGCTCCAGCCGCTTGACGTACGCCTCCAGGCTCTCCCGCCGGGCGCCGGGCCGGCCGCCGGAGCAGGCGTCGGACGCCTGGGTGAGCACCGCCTCGATGGTCTGCGGCGGCACCTCGTTGTGGTGCGCCTCGATGGCGTGCACCACGTCCTCGCTCTCGCCGTACTTGCGGGCCAGGTCGGCGCCGATGATGGCGTGGCTGCCCTCCACCTCGTGGGTGAGCGCCTTGCCGATGTCGTGCAGGAACGCCGAGCGCTTGATCGTCGGCACGTCGAGCCGCAGCTCGGCGGCCATGATGCCGGCGATGTGCGCCGTCTCCACCAGGTGCTTGAGCACGTTCTGCCCGTACGACGTCCGGTAGCGCAGCCGGCCGAGCAGGGTGACCAGCTCCGGGTGGATCTCGGTGATGCCGACCTCGACCAGGGCGTCCTCGGCGGCCCGCTGGCAGAGCTCCTCCACCTCGTGCCGGGCGGAGTCGTAGACCTCCTCGATGCGGTGCGGGTGGATCCGCCCGTCGAGGACCAGCTTCTCCAGGGTCAGCCGGCCGACCTCCCGCCGCACCGGGTCGAAGCAGGAGAGCAGCACCGCCTCGGGGGTGTCGTCGATGATCAGGTTGACGCCGGTGACCGACTCGAAGGCGCGGATGTTGCGGCCCTCCCGGCCGATGATCCGCCCCTTCATCTCGTCGCCCGGCAGGTGCAGGACGCTCACCACGCTCTCCGCGGTCTGCTCGCTGGCGACCCGCTGGATGGCGTCGACGACGATGTGCCGGGCGCGCTGCTCGGCGGTGTTGCGCGCGTCGGCCTCGATGTCGCGCACCAGCAGCGCGGCCTCCCGCTTGGCCTGGACCTCGATCGCCTCGATCAGCTCCGTCCGGGCCGTGTCGGCGGTGAGCCCGGCGACCCGCTCCAGCTCGCGGCGGCGCTGCTCCTCCGCCTCGGCCAGTTCCGCCTCCCGCTGGTCCAGCGCAGCCTCCCGGGCGGCCAGGGCCGCGCTGGCGGCGCTGAGCTGCCGCTCCCGCTCGGCGAGCCGCTCCACCTCCTCGGTGTGCAGCCGCTCGCGCTCGTCCATCCGGGCCGCCCGCCGCTCCACCTCGGCGGCCTGCTCCCGGGTGGTGGCGGCGAGCACCGCGACCTCGCGTTCGCCGCTGCGCCGAGCCGTGGCCCGGAGTTGCTCGGCGTCCGCCTCGGCCTGCTTGTGGGCCCGCTCCAGGATGGTGTCGGCCTCGGCCCGGGCGTCGTCGAGCACCCGGCGGGCCTCGGCGCGGGCCGCCTTCGCCTCGGCCTTCGCGGCGGCGGCCTCGGCGCGGGCCGCCGCGGCCGCGGACTTCGCCACGTCGATCGTGCTGTTGGCCTCGTCGGCGGCGTTGCGCAGCGCGGCCAGGGACTGTTCCTGCCGGTCCTTCTCGGCGATGAACGCGGGATCCTCGGGTGCCGGCGCCGCGCCGAGCCGGCGCAGCATCCGTACGCCGAACAGCACCGCCCCGAGCACGACCACGGTCAGGACCAGCACCAGCGCGAGGATCACGACGTCGAACCCGCTCATGCCGGGGCTCCGTTCGCCCCGGCGCCCTCGGGGCCCGGCCCGACGTGCGGCCCGCTCATGTCGGCACCCCGGTGCACCTGCGCCGCCTCGCCATGGCCGCCTCCCCTGAACGTCGGGACCGCAGCGACGGTGCCGGTTGGGCACGCACCCCTGCGGCTGTGGACGCCCGACCGGAGCGACTGGCCGTGGGTAGGTTGCCGTCGGCGGTGCCCATGCGGGGCATCGCCGTCGGCCAGGTGCAGTTGTCGCGCCAGCCCCGGACCGGCCTGTCCGAAGCTGCCGCCAGTGGCCGACGGATCGGCCAAAGTGATGCTGTTCCGTTACGCGATCTATGTTGTGCGCTTAGCCTGCGCTGGTCGGGCAATGTGAGCCTGTATGGCGAGGCTAGGTCTCCCGGGGTGGTCTGGTCAAGAACTCATGATCAAACCCCCCGAACGGAGAGAAGTTGTCACGTCACGGTGCGCTGACCTGGCGGCGGACATCGGCGGACAAGCCGGGCACGACGCCGTAGCGCACGCCGCATCGGCCCTGCTCAGGCAGAGTCAGCGAGCACCCGCGGCCACCGCCGCCGTCACCAGTTCGGCGTTGCCGGGCGCGAGCTCCCCGTCGGGCAGCCGCAGCGTGTCCTCCAGGCCGATGCGGCTGTGCAGGCCCCGACGGACCGCCTCGGCGAGGACCGGCCAGGTCGCCGGGCCCTCGGCGTGCAGGAGCACCGGCGGAGCCCCGGCCGCCGGGGACGGCAACGCGGCGAGGATGTCGGCGGCGTCGGCCAGGGCCACCGCCGGATCCTCGGCCATGCACTCGACCAGGATCCGCATCGCCGGCACCCGCCAGCCCTTGTATGACTCGACCGCGTCGCACGTCCAGAGCCCCGCCTCCACGCCGACGCCCCGCTCGTGCAGCGCCGCGGCGACCTCCTCCGCGCCGGGCTCGTGCGCGTTGACGGAGGCGAAGTCCGGCAGGACCGTCCAGGCCCGGACCGCCGCCACCCGGGCGGCCGGATCCGGCTCGATCCACGCACCTGTGCTCACCCCGACCGGCAGCCCCGGGTTGGCGGCCCGGATCGCGTCCAGCGCGGCGGCGATCACCGACGGGTGCAGGGACTCGCGGCCGGCGGCGTCCCGGGGGTGCACGTGCACCGCCCCGGCGCCGAGCCCCACGCAGCGGGCCGCGTCGGCGGCCAGGTCGGCCGGGGTGACCGGCACCGCCGGGTGCTCGTCGGGACCACGGCCGCCGTTGAGGCACGCCTTCAGCACTGAGATCTCCCTCCGGTCGCCGCCCTGATCACCCGGCGACACGACTGTCGCGGTCGAGCTCGCCCTCGGCGTCGGCGAGCGCGTCGGCGTCGATCTGCTCGGCGAACTCGGCCGCCTCGGCGCTCTGGGCGGCCAGCGCGTCCTTCACCGCCCGGATCGCCACGCCGGGCGGATAGCCCTTGCGGGCGAGCATGGCCACCAGGCGCCGGAAGACCGCGTCCGGCTCGCCCCGGGCGGTGCGCAGCTTCCGCTCGACCAGGGCGCGGGCGGTCTCGGCCTCGGTCTCCTCGTCGAGCTCACCGAGGGCCTCGCTGGCGACCTCGCCGTCGACGCCGCGCTGGCGCAGCTCGTTGGCGAGCGCCCGACGGGCCAGGCCCCGGCCGGTGTGCCGGCTGGACACCCAGGCCCGCGCGAAGGCGGCGTCGTCGATGATGCCGACCTCGTCGTAGCGGTCGAGCACCTCCGCCGAGACCTCCTCGGAGATCCCCCGCCTGGCCAGCGCCCCGGCCAGCTCGGCGCGGGTGCGCGGCCGGACGGCGAGCTGGCGCAGACAGATCTCCCGGGCCAGCTCGCCCTCGTCACGCGGGGCCGCGGGCGGCGCCTCCGGGTCGGGTTCTCCGGTGTGACCACGGCGGCCCCGACGGGCCCGGGGCGCCGCGGTGTCGTCGCCCGCGCGGGACGGACTGGCGTCCCAGCCCCGCCCCGTGCGGGCGCGTCGTCCTGCCACGGGTCAGCGACCGGTCAGAAGTCGACCGGCGGCAGCTCCGGGCCGCCGGCGGCGTCGCCCGCGCCGACCCCGACGCCGAGCTTCTCCAGGATCTTCTTCTCGATCTCGGCGGCCACGTCCGGGTTCTCCCGGAGGAACTCGCGCGCCTTCTCCTTGCCCTGGCCCAGCTGGTCGCCGTCGTAGGTGTACCACGCGCCGGACTTGCGGATGATCGCCTGCTCGACACCGACGTCGATCAGCGAGCCCTCGCGGGAGATGCCCTTGCCGTACATGATGTCGAACTCGGCCTGCTTGAACGGCGCGGCGACCTTGTTCTTCACGACCTTGACCCGGGTGCGGTTACCGACCACGTCGGTGCCGTCCTTGAGGCTCTCGATGCGGCGCACGTCGAGCCGGACCGAGGCGTAGAACTTCAGCGCCCGGCCACCCGTGGTGGTCTCGGGGCTGCCGAACATCACGCCGATCTTCTCGCGGAGCTGGTTGATGAAGATCGCCGTGGTGCCGGTGTTGTTGAGCACACCGGTGATCTTCCGCAGCGCCTGGCTCATCAGCCGGGCCTGGAGACCCACGTGGCTGTCGCCCATCTCGCCCTCGATCTCGGCGCGGGGCACCAGGGCGGCCACCGAGTCGATGACGATGATGTCGATCGCGCCGGAGCGGACCAGCATGTCGGCGATCTCCAGCGCCTGCTCGCCGGTGTCCGGCTGGGAGACCAGCAGGGCGTCGGTGTCGACGCCGAGGGCCTTCGCGTATTCCGGGTCGAGCGCGTGCTCGGCGTCGACGAAGGCGGCGATGCCGCCGGCCCGCTGGGCGTTGGCCACCGCGTGCAGGGCCACCGTGGTCTTACCGCTGGACTCCGGACCGTAGATCTCGACGACCCGGCCCCGGGGCAGACCGCCCACGCCGAGCGCCACGTCGAGCGCGATGGAGCCCGTCGGGATCACCGAGGTCTGGATGACCGGCCGCTCTCCCAGCCGCATCACCGAACCCTTGCCGAACTGCTTGTCGATCTGAGCGAGAGCAAGGTCGAGTGCCTTCTCCCGGTCGGGCCCTGCGGCCATGTTTGCCACCCCTGCCTTCGCCGGCGTCTTTCCTGAGCTTCGCGTCACGCGGACACGCTAGGCGCTGGGTCCGACAGAAAACCAGCCGACCGGCCGCGAGCTGTGGACGAGCACCCCGCTGTGGACAATAGCCGAACAGGTGTACGAGTCGGCAAGCGACACGCGGAAGCCACGAACCGGCTGCTCAGCGTAGCCGAGCGGGCACTCTGTCGGGGTAGGCGGCGCAGACCGCCCGCCACACGACGTGCGCCTGCTCACCCGAGGCCAGCGCCTGCTCGACGGTGCGCCCGCCGAGCTGGGAGAGCACCTGGTCGCGGGCGATGCTGGCCGCGTAGGCCGAGCCGAACGCCTCCTCCAGCCGGGACCAGAAGTCGGTCAGCCGCACGTGATCAGTCCTCCTCGTCCGGTGCGCCCGCCGGCACCGGCCGCAACGCTAGCGCCACCAGGGGCACCGCCGCGACCGCCGCGAGCAGTGCGAGCACCGGATAACCCGCAACCTCCATGACAAACCCGCTGAGCGCCCCCGCGCCGGCGCCCGCCAACCCCATGGTCAGGTCGGACAACCCCTGCACGCTCGGCCGGATCCCGACCGGCACCGACTCCGACAGCAGGGTGGAACCGGCCACCATGGTCCCGGACCAGCCCAGGCCGAGCAGGAACAGCCCGACCGAGAGGCGGGCCGTGTGGTGCCCGGCGGTGCCGGCGACCGCGCACGCCACCAGCAGCACCCCGACGCCGCCGAGGATCACCGCCCGGCGGCCGAACCGGTCGGTGAGCCAGCCGGCCACCGGGGCGAGGGCGTACATGCCGGCGATGTGCAGGCTCAGCACGAGGCCGACCACCCGCAGCACGTCGGCGTCGGCGTGCCACTCGTGCAGGCGTACCGGGGTCATCACCATCACCGCGACCATCACCAGGTGCCCGACCGCCACCGCCGCGATGCCCAGCCGGGCGGCCGGGCGCGCGCGTACCACCGACCAGGCGGCCCGCATGCCCGCGCCGCGCCGGCCGGTCGGCGCCGGCGCGGCGACGGCGGCCGGCGGCGAGGCGACGGCGTCCGGCGGAGCGGCGGCGGGAGCGGCGGCCGGCAGAGCGGCGGCGTCCGGCAGAGCGGCCGCGAGGGCGTCCGGCGGAGCGGCGGCGGCATCCGGGGGCGGCGCGGCCGGCGGGGCGACGACCGCCGCCAGCCGGCGCGCGGTGAGCAGCGGGTCCGGCCGCAGCAGCGCCAGGATCACCGCGGCGGCCAGCGCCAGCGCGACGGCGCTGAACGCGAACGGACCGGCCAGCGTCGGCAGGCCCCAGCCGCTGGTGGTGCGGTCCGCGAGGGAGGCGAAGTTCGGGGCGGCGACCGCGCCGATGGTGGTGGCCCAGACGATCAGCGAGAGCTGACGGCCCCGGCGCGCCGGCTCGGCGAGGTCCACCGCGGTGTAGCGGGCCTGGAGGTTGGCCGCGCTGCCGCCGCCGAAGAGGAGCATGCCGAGGAAGAGCAGCGGGACCCAGCGGGTGACGGCGGCCAGGACCACCAGAGCGCCCCCGACCGCGCCGGCGAGGTAGGCCACCACCAGGCCGGGCCGCCGACCGTGGCCGTTCATGATCCGGGTGACCGGTACGGCGAGCAGCGCGCCGCCCACGACGGCGGCGCTGCTGACCAGGCCGGCCATGGCGGTGCCGGCGATGTCGGCGGCGAGCAGCGCCCCGACGGCGACCCCGACCGTCACGCCGATCCCGCCCACGATCTGGGTGACGAAGAGCAGCCGCAGGGTGCGCCGCTGGATCGGCGCGACGTCGGGCGCGGTCAGCGGCGCGGCCAGGTCGGTGGCCATCGGCGGCTCCTCGGTGGGTAAGGGGCGGGTGCCCGTTCCATCCTTGCGCACCGGCTCGGCCGCCCCGCAGCCGGTGCGCTACAGGCCGAGGCCGCGGCCGATGATCTCCTTCATGATCTCGGTGGTGCCGCCGTAGATCGTCTGCACCCGCCCGTCCAGCCACGCCTTCGCCACCGGGTACTCCAACATGTAGCCGTAGCCGCCGTGCAGCTGCACGCAGCGGTCGGCGACCCGGTTCTGCAGCTCGGTGGTCCACCACTTCGCCTTGGCGGCGTCGGTGACCGAGAGCCGGCCGGCGTTGTACTCGGCGACGCAGTGGTTGACGAACGTGCGCGCGATGGTGACCTCGGTGTCCAGCTCGGCCAGGAGGAAGCGGTTGTGCTGGAACGCCCCGATCGGGCGCCCGAACGCCTCCCTGGTGCGGGCGTGGTCGAGGGTGAGCGCGAGCAGCCGCTCGCAGGCGGCCACCGCGGCGACCGCGATGCTGAGCCGCTCCCTGGGCAGGTTGGCCATCAGGTGGTAGAAGCCGTGGTTCTCGGTGCCGACGAGGTTCTCCGCCGGCACCCGGCAGTCGGCGAAGAACAGCTCGGCGGTGTCGTTGGCCCTCAGGCCGACCTTGGCCAGCCGCCGGCCCCGGGAGAAGCCGGGGGTGCCGGCCTCCACCGCCACCAGGCTCACCCCGTGCGCGCCCCGGTCCGGCGCCGTACGCACGACCACGAGCACCAGGTCGGCCAGCTCCCCGTTGGTGATGAAGGTCTTCTGGCCGTCGAGCACCCAGCTGTCGCCGTCGCGGACCGCGCTCGTACGGATGCCGGCCAGGTCGGAGCCGGCGCCGGGCTCGCTCATCGCGATCGCCGTGACCAGGTCGCCGGAGCAGAACCCGGGCAACCAGCGCTTGCGCTGCTCCTCGGTGGTCAGCTCGGTCAGGTACGGCGCCACCACGTCGTTGTGCAGGCCGAAGCCGAGCCCGGTGCAGCCGGCCGCGACGATCTCCTCGTCCAGCACCGCGTTGAACCGGAAGTCCCGCTGACCGCCGCCGCCGTGCTCCGGGTCGACGTCCATGCCCAGCAGGCCGGCCGCCCCGGCCCGGCGCCACACCTCGCGGTCGACGATGCCGTCGGCCTCCCAGCGCTCGTGGTGGGGCACGGCCTCCCGGCTCAGGAACTCCCGGCACAGCGCGCGGAAGTCCTCGTGGTCGCGCTCGTAGAGATGCTGCTCCATGGCGGCCAGTGTGGCACCGCCCACCCGTCCTGCCCAGGGGCCCGACGGCCGGCCCGCCACCCCGGGGACGGCTGCGGCGAGATCACGATCGGCGACCGCCACCGTCGAGGGCGCGGGCGGCCACGGTGAGGTCGGCGACCAGCCCCTCGTACGCCTGGTCCTGGTTGTCGGCGCGGAGCACGGCGGACGGGTGGATGGTGGCCAGCAGCCGGGCCGGCGGCGCGTCGGCGACGGTGCCCTTCGCGTCCACCGGCACCCGCTGGAAGTCCTCCGGGTGCTGGGCCGACGCCGGCCAGGGCAGCAGCTCGCCGCGCTGCCGGGTGACCCGGAACGCCGGGCCGAGCAGGGCCTTGGCCGCGGTCGCGCCGAGCACCACCACGACCTCCGGGCGCAACTGGGCGAACTCGGCCACCAGCCAGGGCCGGCAGGCGGTGACGTGCACCCGGTCCGGCGTCTGGTGGATGCGCCGCCTGCCGCGCAGCTCGAACCTGAAGTGCTTCACGGCGTTCGTCAGGTAGATGTGTCGCGGGACGAGCCCGGCGTCGTCGACCGCCCTGCGCAGCAGCCGGCCGGCGGGGCCGACGAACGGCAGGCCCTTCTGGTCCTCCATGTCGCCGGGCTGCTCGCCGACGAAGACCACCCGGGCGTCGGCGTCGCCCCGGCCGAACACGGTCTGCGACGCGTCCCGGTAGAGCTCGCAGCCCCGGCAGCCGCCGGCGGCGGCGCGCAGGTCGTCGAGGGTGTCGGCCTGCGGCGGGATGAACTGCTGCGCGCCCGGCGCGGTCTCGGTCTGCTCGGCCATGGCGACTGTTCTACCCCGCCCGCCGCCGGTCACGCGCGGGGACCCGCCGCGACGCCCCGCCCCCGGCGGCGAGGTCGGCGACCGCAGGCGAGCGGCGGCCCGCCGCCCCGGGGCCAGTTCCAGCAGGCCGGCGCGGGCCGGCCGCCTCACGCGGTGAAGCCGCCCGGCGGGGCGGGCCGGACCGCCCGGGCCACCGCCCGGGCCAGCGCCGGGATCTCCGCCTCGTCGAGCGGGCTGACGGTGATCCGCAGCCCCGGCGGGCCGGCGATCCGGTAGAGCGTGCCCGGGGCGACCGCCCAGCCGGCGTCGCGCAGCGCGGTCAGCGCGCTGGTCTCGTCGGCGACCGGCAGCCAGACGTTGATGCCGCTGCGCCCGTGGGCGGCGACGCCGTGGCCGGCGAGCGCGTCGAGCAGGGCCGCGCGCCGCAGCTCGTAGCTCGTGGCCGCGTCGTCCACCAGCCGGGCCGCGGCGGGGTCGCGCCACAGCGACAGGACCAGCCGTTGCAGCACGGTGGAGACCCAGCCGGCGCCGACCCGGGCCCGGCCGGCCACCCGGGCCACCGTGGTCTCGTCCCCGACCAGCACGGCCAGGCGCAGGTCCGGCCCGAGGGGCTTGCTCACCGAGCGGACGAAGGCCCACGTCGGGGTCGCCCCGGCAAGCGGGTGCAGCGGTACGCGGGCCAGCTCGGCGGCGTGGTCGTCCTCGATCAGCAGCAGGTCGGACCGGCCGGCGAGCAGCGCGCGCAACTCCTCGGCCCGGCCGGCGGAGACGGCCGCCCCGGTGGGGTTCTGCGCCCGGCTGGTCACGATCAGCGCCCGTGCGCCGGCGGCGAGGGCGGCCCCGACGCCGCCGACGAGCGGGCCGTCGTCGTCGACCGGCACGCCGATCGGCCGCAGCCCCAGCGCGGCGACCAGGTCGAGCAGGTTGGCCCAGCCCGGATCCTCGACCGCGACCGCGTCGCCGGGGCGCAGGTGGGCGCCGAGCAGGCGCTCGATGCCGTCCAGCGCGCCGCCGGTGAGGGTCAGCTCCGCCGCCGGCACGCCGTCGGCGGCCAGCCGGTCCCGGGCGGCCGCGGCCAGCTCGGGCAGCACCCCGGCGGCGGAGTACCCGACGGGCGGCCCGGCGTCGGCGGCGAGGCCCGCCAGGTGCGCGCCCAGCGGCGGCAGCAGCCGCGCGTCCGGCTCGCCCAGGGAGAGGTCGCGCAGGCCGGGGGCGGGCGGTGGGCGCAGCGCGGAGCGGCGGGCCGCCACCGGCGGGCGGGGGCGGACCCGGGTGCCGTGCCGGCCGGCGGTCACCACCAGACCCCGCTGGCGCAGTTCCTGATAGGCCCGGGCGACGGTGGCCGGGCTGACCGCGAGCTGGGCGGCGAGCGCGCGCACCGCCGGCAGGGGGGCGCCCGGGGGCAGGGCGGCGGAGCGGATGCCCGACTCGATGCTGGCCGAAATCTCGACGGCCGTCGTCCCGGTGACCTGATAGCGTGCTGACACAAATCAGGGATTGTACTAGAACAAAGGTCGAGCCATGTACGCACCCACCGGACGGACCACCGCCAGCCGCTCGCGGGAGCGGATGAGCTACGACGAGGCCGCCGCGCACGCGGTCCTCGACGAGGCGTACGACTGCGCGCTCGGGTTCACCGTCGACGGCGAGCCCCGGGTGCTGCCCACCCTGCACGTGCGCGTCGACGACACCCTCTACCTGCACGGCTCCACCGGCAGCCGGCCGCTGCTCGCCGCCCGGGGCGAAGGACTGCCGGTCTGCGTCGCGGTGACGCTGCTCGACGGCCTCGTCTACGGCCGCTCGCAGTTCCACCACAGCGCCAACTACCGGTCGGTGGTCGCGCACGGCACCGCGCACCTCGTCACCGACGAGCAGGAGAAGGCGCGGGTGCTCACCGCCCTGGTGGAGAAGGTCGGCGCCGGACGCAGCGGCGACAGCCGGCCGCCGAGCCGCAAGGAGCTGGCCGAGACCGCCGTGCTGGCCCTGCCGCTGCGCGAGGTCTCCGTCCGCGCGCGCACCGGCGGCGTACGCGACGAGGAGGCCGACCTCGCCCTGCCGCACTGGGCCGGGGTGGTGCCGCTGCGACTCACCCGGGGGCTGCCCGAGCCGGACGTCGGGGTGACCGCGCCGGTGCCGGCGTACCTGCGGCCGGCCCGCTCGCCGTGGCTCGACCCGGCGGCGCTGCGCGGCGGGCACGTGGTGCTGGAGCCGCTCGACCCCGCGCACGCCGACGAGCTGCACGCGGCCACCGCCGACCCGGAGGTCTGGCGGCACCTGGGCAGCGTCACGCCGGTCGACCCCGCCGGCACCGCCGAGGTGGTCGCCGCCGCCCTGGCCGCCCACCTGCGCGGCGAGCGGGTGCCCTGGGTGCAGCGCTGCGCCGTCACCGGCGCCGTGGTCGGCACCACCTCCTACTACGAGGTGGACCCGGAACGCCGGTCGGTGGCCATCGGGTACACGTTCCTCGGCCGGCCGTGGTGGCGCACCGGGATCAACACCGAGGCGAAGCTGCTGCTGCTCACGCGGGCCTTCGACGAGCTGGGGGCGGTGCGGGTGGTGTGGCACACCGACATCCGCAACGAGCGCTCGCAGCGGGCCATCGAACGCCTCGGCGCGACCCGCGAGGGAGTGCTGCGGATGCACAGGCTCCGCCCGGACGGCTCGTGGCGGGACACCGTGCAGTATTCGATGACCGTCGACGAGTGGCCAAAGGCACAGGTCACGCTGCGGGAAAGGCTTCGCCGGACGGCACCGGCGACCCGATGATGTCGGGCGTGCTGGGTATCACCGACATCTGGACGTACGTGCTGGGCACCGTGGCGATCATCCTGCTGCCGGGCCCCAACTCCCTCTTCGTGCTCTCCACCGCCGCGCAGCGGGGCGTCGCCGCCGGCTACCGGGCCGCCGGCGGGGTCTTCGTCGGCGACGGGGTGCTGATGTTCCTCTCCGCCGCCGGGGTGGCGTCGCTGCTCAAGGCGTACCCACCGCTCTTCCTGGTGATCAAGTACGCCGGCGCCGCGTACCTCGGCTACGTGGGCCTGACGATGCTGCGCGGGGCCTGGCGGCGCTGGCGCGACCGCAACGACCCGACCACACCGCGGCTGATCGACGCCGCGGAGCCGGCGGCGATGCGCAGCCCGTTCCGCAAGGCGCTGGTGATCAGCCTGCTCAACCCGAAGGCGATCCTCTTCTTCGTCTCGTTCTTCATCCAGTTCGTCGACCCGGGCTACGCGTGGCCGGCACTGTCGTTCCTGCTGCTCGGGCTGATCGCCCAGGTCACCAGCGCGCTCTACCTGACCGCGCTGATCTTCGCCGGGACGTTCCTGGCGGCGCAGTTCCGTCGACGTCGCCGCCTCGCCGCCGGCGCCACCACCGGCGTCGCCGCCCTCTTCCTCGGCTTCAGCCTCAAACTAGCCACCGCCACCGTCTAACCCCCTCCCCTCCACCCCCCGCCCCGCCCCGCCCCCCGCCCTCACCCCCGCCCCGCCCCGCCCCCGCGATCTTGCAGTTTCTGCCCTCGCCATGGGCTGAAAGCCCGAAATGTCGGGGCAGTAAGTGCAAGATCGCCGGGCAGGTGCGGGCGAGGGCCGGGGAGGGTGGGGTGGGGGTGGGGGTGGGGGTGGGGGGGGGGGGGGGGGGGGGGGGGGGGGGGGGGGGGGGGGGGGGGGGGGGGGGGGGGGCCGCGGGGATTCGTCGGGTAACTGGGTTTTCGCTGTGAGTGCGGAAAACGCGCCGACAAGGACTTGACGGCAGGAACCGGACGGCGCAAGATGCTCCGTGCGGGAGGGCGTTTCGCCGGAGACTTTGAGTTCTTGCGACCCAACGCCGGAGGCGTTGTGCGAGCGTCCCTCCCGACCAACGTCCGAACGGGCCAGCGGCTGATCCGCTGGCCCGTTCGTCTTTCCCGCCCACCCTCCACGGGCTCCCCGATTTCCCGCCCGCCCTCCACGGGCTCCCCGACGCGCCCGGCGGGGACGGCCGGCACGAAGACGTAGATCCCGCCGCCGGCCGACGACCAGCACCGACGACCAGCACCGACGGGCGGCTCGCCGGCGTCCCGTCGACGCCCGACCGACTGGCGGCCGACGATCCGAGTTGTGACACGCCCCTACTGATCCTGATGCTTCCTGTTGCATGATGGCGGGCATGACGGAGACCCCGCACCCCCTGTACGCCAGGCACGCCGACACCCTCACCCGGGCGCTGACCGCCATCACGGAGCGCGGGTACTGGTCCGCCTACCCCGAGTCGCCCAGCCCCCGGGTCTACGGCGAGACCGCCGCCGCCGACGGCAAGGCCGCCTTCGAGGCCTACCTCGGCGGTGACTTCCCCCTCGACCAGCCCGGCGCCGGCGACCGGGTCGCCACCGAGTCCAGCCCCTTCGGCGTCGAGCTGAACGTCCGCTACCCGCACGCCGGCGCCGACGAACTGGTCGCCGCCGCGACCGCCGCCCTGCCCGGCTGGCGCGACGCCGGCCCGCAGGCCCGTGCGGGCGTCTGCCTGGAGATCCTGGACCGGCTGCACAAGCACGTCTTCGAGTTGGCCAACGCGGTGCAGTTCACCAGCGGCCAGGCGTTCGTGATGGCCTTCCAGGCCGGCGGCGCGCACGCGCTGGACCGCGCGCTGGAGGCGGTCGCCTACGCGTACGCGGAGATGACCCGGCACCCGGGGACGGCGGGCTGGGAGAAGCCGGCCGGCAAGGGCGACCCGCTGCGGATGACCAAGACCTTCCACGTGGTGCCCCGCGGCGTCGCGCTGGTGATCGGCTGCAACACGTTCCCGACCTGGAACTCGTACCCGGGTCTGTTCGCCTCGCTGGTCACCGGCAACCCCGTCGTGGTCAAGCCGCACCCGCGCGCCGTGCTGCCGCTGGCGATCACCGTGAAGTACGCCCGGGAGGTGCTCGCCGAGGCCGGCTTCGACCCGAACCTGGTGCTGCTCGCCCCCGAGGCCCCGGGCGAGAAGCTCGCCTCCACGCTGGCCCTGCACCCGGCCGTGAAGATCGTCGACTTCACGGGCTCCACCGAGTACGGCGACTGGCTGGAGGCCAACGCCCGGCAGGCGGCGGTCTACACCGAGAAGGCTGGCCTGAACACGGTGGTGATCGACTCCACCGACGACTTCGCCGGCCTGTGCCGCAACCTGGGCTTCACGCTGACCCTCTACAGCGGCCAGATGTGCACCACCTCGCAGAACATCCTGATCCCGCGCGACGGCATCGCCACCGACCAGGGGCACAAGAGCTTCGACGAGGTGGCCGGCGGGATCGCCGCCGCCGTCGGCAAGCTCACCGCCGACCCGGCGCGCGGGGTGGAGCTCACCGGCGCCATCGTCAACGACGGGGTGCTGGAGCGCCTCGACGAGGTCACCAAGGTCGGCGAGGCGGTGCTGGAGTCGCGTACGGTCGAGCACCCGGCCTTCCCCGGCGCGGTGGTCCGCACGCCGACGCTGGTCAAGCTGGCGGCCGACGACACGGCGACCTACTCGAAGGAGTGGTTCGGGCCGATCTCGTTCGCGATCGCCACCGACTCCACCGCCCACAGCCTGGAGATCCTGCGGTCCACCGTCGGCGAGAAGGGCGCGCTCACGGCGGCGGTCTACTCCACCGACGAGGCTGTCCTCGACGCGGCCGAGGCGGCGGCGATCGAGGTCGGGGTGCACCTGTCCTGCAACCTGACCGGCGGGGTCTTCGTGAACCAGTCGGCGGCCTTCTCGGACTTCCACGGCAGCGGCGCCAACGCGGCGGCCAACTCCGCGCTCACCGACGGCGCCTACGTGGCCAACCGGTTCCGCGTCGTGCAGTCCCGTCGGCACGTCTGAGTCTTCTGGTCGGGTTCCGGGGCGGCCCGCCCCGCCCGGGGTGGGCTCGCTCCCCGGGCGGGTGGGCTCGCTCCCCGCGTGGGGCGGGCTTGCTCCCCGCGAAGGGCGGGCTCGCTTCCCGCCTAGGGCGGGCTCGCCCCGGGAACCCTTCCGTCCCACCTCTGGTGCGTCGATCCCCGGGACTTGTTGCCGTGGCGCGGCGGGTCGCGTGCCGTCTGGGGTGAATCTGCGACCGCAGGGTCAGGCGGGGCGGCGCATCTGAAGCTCGGTGAGCGCCGGGACGGTGGGGTGCGGGACGCGCACCCCGGTGTCGACGAAGCCCAGCCGTCGGTAGGCGCGGTAGGCCCGGTCGTTGCCGACCACGACCTCCAGCATCAGCTCGGGCCGGCCGTACGCCCGGGACCAGGCGGCCACCGCCTCGACGAGTTCGCCGAGCAGGCCGGTGCCCCGCCAGGACGGGGTGACGTAGACGGCGTAGACGACGGTCAGCCCGGGCTCCTCCGGGGTCACCGTGCCGCCGGCGTGCCCGACCAGCCGGCCGCCCGGGTCCGCCACGAACTGCGCGGTGCCCGCGCCGGCCGACACGTGCGCGATCCGGGCCGCGTAGTCGGCGTGCGGCCGGGCCGCCGCGTCGGCGAGGGTCTCCAGGAACGCCAGCGGCGCGTCGGCCAGCATCTCCAGCCGCAGCGCGCGCATCCGGGCCGCGTCGCCCGGGCGGATCCGCCGGACCTCCACCGGCCCGGGCCCGGCCCGCCGGAGGTCTGCCGGCCCCCGACCCGGCGCGCCCGACGTGCTCGTCATGCCGCATGCCTACCACAACGATGGTCACCGATGTCGTCGGATCGGAATATGCCCGATTTGTGGTCGTGCGCCGCCGTCACGCCTCGTGTAGCGTGCGATTTCGGTCACCGATTCAGCGGCCCTCGCCGATCGCCGATTCGGTGGTCCTCCGGTGCCGGTCCGCCGGGCTCCGGGGTCGTGGAACGCCGCGCAGAGTGAGGAAGTGCACCGTGGCACAGGGCACCGTGAAGTGGTTCAACGCCGAGAAGGGTTACGGCTTCATCGCCGTCGACGGCGGTCAGGACGTGTTCGTCCACTTCTCCGCGATCGAGATGGACGGCTACAAGGCGCTGGACGACGGCCAGCGGGTGGAGTTCGAGATCGCCCAGGGTCAGAAGGGGCCCCAGGCCGAGCGCGTACGCGTCATCGCCTGACCCGCCGCCCGCCGCCCGCCGCCCGCCGCCCGCCGCGGGGCCGGTCGGTCGGGTGCGGCGGGCCGTCCCACCGCGACAGCGCCGCCGGTCGTGGCGTGGGCCGCAGCCCGACGCCCGACCGGCTTTCCGGCGCCGACCGGCCGCCTGACGCGGACCGGACGCCCGACGCCGTCCGGCTTCCCGACGCCGTCCGGCCGCCCGGCGACGCGTGGATCGGGATGCGCGGATCTGGATGCGCGGATTGGGATGCGCGGATTGGGATGCGCGGGGGCGGGCTACTCCCGGGGCGCGCGGGCAGGGAAGATCGTGGACCGTTCCAGCCGTCGCTGAGGAGGGTCCATGTCCGACCAGCCGCCCCAGGCCACCCCGCCCCCGGGAACCCCCGATCCCGCCCCGGGGCCGGCCGGCGATCCGACCGCCCCGCCGCCGTTCGCGCCCACGCCGCCGTCGGCCGACGGGCCGACCGTGCCCACGCCGCCTCCGACGGCCGGGGAGGCACCGGTCGCGCCCACGCAGCCTCCGGCAGCCGGGGAAGCATCGGCCGCGCCCACGCCGCCTCCGGCAACCGGGGGAGCGCCAGCCGGCGAAGCGCCGGTCGGCGAAGCAGCGATCGGGGAAGCGCCCGCGTCGCCTCCGTCCGACGGCGCGACGGCCGTCCCCGCTCCGGTCGGCGAGACGTCCCGGCCGGTCGCCCCCACGCCCCCGCCGGTCGGGGCCGCGTCCCCGGCGACCGGGATGCCGGGCTCCGCGCCCACCGGGGGTCCGACGGGCGCGCAGCAGCCGCAGGGCTGGGTCCTCCCGCCCACCGGCGGGTTCCCGGCCGGCGCCGGCCCGTACGGCGGGCAGCAGTGGTATCCGGGTGCGCCGGTCGTCTATCCCGGGGCTCCGGTCCCCTATCCGGGGCAGCAGCCGGGCCACGGGTGGTACCCGCCGGGCGTCAACCCGGCCGATCCGCTGGTGACCCCGCCCGGGGGCGGCGTGAGCGGCTGGTTCGACCGGTGCGTCGGTGCGGTGCGCCGGGGCTGGCGACTGCTGCTGCCCATCCTGCTGTTCACCCAGGTGCTGCCGGCGGTGGTGGTCTCGGTGGTCACGCTGGTCCTCGACCCGACGGCGAAGTGGGAGGAGTCGACGGCCGGCGACCCCGCCGCGCTGCCCGACACCTTCCTGGCCGACCTGGGCCTCCTGTTCTCCGTGGTGCTCGGCAGCGCCATCGTCTTCGGCCTGGTGCAGAGCCTCGGCTGGGCCGCCGGCACCTGGGTGGTCACCCGGCAGGCGGCCGGTGAGCAGGTGAGTCTGGGCGCCGCGCTGGCGTACGGGGCGCGCCGGGCGCTCGGCCTGTGGGGCTGGACCATGGTGATGAGCCTGATCATCGGGCTGGGGATCTGTTTCTGCGTCATCCCCGGCATCTACTTCGCGTTCGCGCTGAGCATGGCCGGCCCGGTCTACCTCTTCGAGCGCCAGCACCCGATCGGCCGCTCGTACCGGATGTTCCACGACCGGCTGGGGATGCTGCTCGGTCGGGTGGCGCTCGTCGCGGCGGCCGTGATCGTCGGCAGCGGGGCGGCCGGCATGGTCGAGGGCGTCGGGTCGCTGCCGTTCGGCACCACGCCGCTGGAATCGGCGGGCACGGCGGTCGGCGTGCTCGTGGTGACGCTGGTCAGCGGCGTGCTGGCCCTGCCGGCGCACCTCGCCCAGCTCGTCGGGCTCGTCGTCACGTACGCCGAGCAGCGCGTCCACGAGGGTCCGGTGGACAGCGCGCGGCTGGCCGGTGAACTCGGCTGACGGGGACGGGCGTGCTTGCACTCGGCAGGGGAGAGTGCTAAACAAGTCATTGGCACTCGCATACCGTGAGTGCCAATGGTCGGGGCGGTAGGGCCACGGCCGCACGGGCGTCCACACGCCGGTGCGGCACATGGCCGGTCGTCGCGGGCTATCCGGCCCGGCCGAGGAGACGTCGTCGTCGCCAGGTGGCGACGTCCCAAGGTGCGTACACCAGGCGGCCCATCCGGGACACACACTCCGGGTGGCCCGTGAGTGTCCAGGAGGACAACGCCGTATGGCCAAGATGATCGCGTTCGACGAAGAGGCGCGCCGGGGCCTCGAGCGGGGCATGAACCAGCTCGCCGACGCCGTGAAGGTGACCCTCGGCCCCAAGGGCCGCAACGTCGTGCTGGAGAAGAAGTGGGGTGCCCCCACCATCACCAACGATGGTGTGAGCATCGCCAAGGAGATCGAGCTCGAGGACCCCTACGAGAAGATCGGCGCCGAGCTGGTCAAGGAGGTCGCCAAGAAGACCGACGACGTGGCCGGTGACGGCACGACGACGGCGACCGTCCTGGCCCAGGCCCTCGTCCGCGAGGGTCTGCGCAACGTGGCCGCCGGCGCCAACCCGATGGCCCTGAAGCGGGGCATCGAGGCCGCCGTGGCCAGCGTCTCGGAGGAGCTGTCCAAGCTCGCCAAGGACGTCGAGACCAAGGAGCAGATCGCCTCCACCGCCTCCATCTCCGCCGGTGACAGCACCGTCGGCGAGATCATCGCCGAGGCGATGGACAAGGTCGGCAAGGAAGGCGTCATCACCGTCGAGGAGAGCAACACCTTCGGGCTGGAGCTGGAGCTCACCGAGGGCATGCGCTTCGACAAGGGCTACATCTCGGCCTACTTCATGACCGACCCGGAGCGCATGGAGGCCGTCTTCGACGACCCCTACCTCCTGATCGTCAACAGCAAGATCTCGTCGGTCAAGGACCTGCTCCCGATCCTCGAGAAGGTCATGCAGTCGGGCAAGCCGCTGCTGATCATCGCCGAGGACATCGAGGGCGAGGCCCTGGCCACCCTGGTCGTCAACAAGGTCCGGGGCACCTTCAAGTCGGTCGCCGTCAAGGCGCCGGGCTTCGGTGACCGCCGCAAGGCCATGCTGGCCGACATCGCCATCCTCACCGGTGGCCAGGTCATCAGCGAGGAGGTCGGCCTCAAGCTGGACGCCGTCGGCCTCGACATGCTGGGCCGCGCCCGCAAGGTCGTGGTGACCAAGGACGAGACCACCATCGTCGACGGTGCCGGTGACGCCGAGCAGATCCAGGGCCGGGTCAACCAGATCCGGGCCGAGATCGACAAGAGCGACTCCGACTACGACCGCGAGAAGCTGCAGGAGCGGCTGGCCAAGCTGGCCGGCGGCGTCGCGGTGATCAAGGTCGGCGCGGCCACCGAGGTCGAGCTGAAGGAGCGCAAGCACCGCATCGAGGACGCCGTCCGCAACGCGAAGGCCGCCGTCGAGGAGGGCATCGTCCCGGGTGGTGGCGTCGCGCTGGTGCAGGCCGGCAAGACCGCCTTCGACAAGCTGGACCTGACCGGCGACGAGGCGACCGGCGCGCAGATCGTCAAGATCGCGCTGGACGCCCCGCTGCGGCAGATCGCCGTCAACGCCGGCCTCGAGGGTGGCGTGGTCGTCGAGCACGTCCGCAACCTCGACCCGGGTCACGGCCTCAACGCCGCCAACGGCGAGTACGTCGACCTGCTGGCCGCGGGCATCATCGACCCGGCCAAGGTGACCCGCTCGGCGCTGCAGAACGCCTCGTCGATCGCGGCGCTCTTCCTCACCACCGAGGCCGTCGTGGCGGACAAGCCGGAGAAGACCCCGGCCGCCCCGGCTGGTCCGGGTGGCGGGGAGATGGACTTCTGAGTCCGGTTCCACAACGCCGAAAGGGGCGGGCCGCGTCAGCGGTCCGCCCCTTTCCGCGTCAGGTCGGCAGCGGCCGTTGGTTGCGCCTCTTCTGCGCCCGGCCGTACGGCTGCGGGATCTGGACCGGCTCGTCGACCAGGGCCACCGGCTCGTCGGCGGCCTCGTCGGCGCCGGTCATCTCGGCCTCCTGCTCGGCGTCGCCGTAGTCGAGCCGGTCGAACGGCAACGGGCCGGGGCGTTCGTCGTCCGTGGTCATGGCTGCCTCCTCTACCGAAACGGTAGGGGGCGTCGATCAGCGACGGGGGCGAATGGGGCTATCGGCGTCGATGTCCCCTTCGCCCTCCCGCGTCACCCGGCGAGCGTCCTGCGGTACAGGAAGAAGACCCGCTCGATCCGGGCGCCGGCGCTGCCCGAGTAGAACGGCACCGGCCCGACCCAGCCGATCTGCGCCGCCGTCACGCCCGCCGCCCGCTGATCGCGCAGGCAGCGGCGCAGCAGCACCCCGCCGATCCCCGAGCCCTCCGCCGCCGGGGCGGTGCCCATCGGGCCGAACCAGCTCGGCCGCGACGATCCGTACGCGGCGAAGCCGAGCACCTCGCCGTCGCGTTCGGCCAGGTGGCAGCCCGCCCCCTCCCGACCCACCGAGCCGGCCAGCTCGGCGTCCCAGGCGCCGCCGAAGGTGGCGCGGGCGAACTCCGTCAGCGCCGGCAGGTCGCCCGGCTCCGCCCGCCGCACCGTGACGCCCCGCGCGGCCAACCGCTCCTCCGCCGGGCCCGTCGCGCGCAGGGCGGGGCTTTCGTCGTACGACAGGTCGGCGGTCATGTTCCAGGCCGTACGGTCGCGGGTGTAGCCGAGCGCCGACGCCGCGCAGACGGCCGGGGTGTAGCGCACGTCGATGCCCGGCCAGGCGTAGTACGGCGGATTGCCGGCGAGCAGCACCTCCACCGCGCCGAGCTCGGCGAGCCGCGCCTCGGCGACCCCCACCAGCGCGCGCCCGACGCCCCGCCGCCGCTGGTCCGGCGCCACCGCGATCAGGTCGACGTGCCCACGGGCGTCGCCGTCGCCGGCGGCGAGGGAGCCGACGAGGGTGCCGACGAGGCGCCCCTGGCGGTACGCGCCCCACGCGATCACCGGGCGGTCGGCGGCGGCCCGCGTCCAGAGCGTGTCCACGATGGCCGGCGCCTCGGCCGCGTCCTCGGGCAGGTCCAGCGCCCGCCCGCACAGTTCCACCACGGCGGGCCGCTGGTCCGGTCCCAGCTCGACGATCTCCAGGTCCATGGACGCCGACCCTAGATCACCGGGGCGTTTCTGTTAAGAAGGGGACCTGTCGGCTTCGCCGAGACGGGTCCATGTCGGCGCCGTCGGGCCGCCCACGGGCCGGTCACCGTCATTCCGCCGGGCGGGCCCCGGCCCCGGCCCTGGTCTCGCCCTCGCCCTCGCCCTCGTCCCCGGCCCCGGACTCGCCCTCGCCCTCGTCCCCGGCCCCGGTCTCGCCCTCGGCCCCGGCCCCGGTCTCGCCCTGGACCCTGGCCCCGGTCTCGCCCTTGGCCTCGGCCTCGGCCTCGGCGCCGGGCTCGGGGAGGGTCGGCGCGTCCGTCGGGTAGAGGCCGGCGACGAACCCGTAGACCTGGTCGCCGGAGCGGGGGATCTGGGCGAAGCGGCGGGCCAGCGCCTGCACCTCGGCCCAGAACGCCCGCACCTCCTCGACGGGGATGCGGGCGTGGACGAGGGTGCAGCGCAGGTCGTCGGCGGCGTGCGCGGCGGCGGACTCGGCGACGGCCTCCGCGAGCCCGTTGACGCCGGTCGCGACCCGCTTGTCCTCGGGGCGGGTGAGCGCGCCGATGTAGTACGTGCGGGCGACCCGGCCGTAGTAGCGCTCGTCGATGGCCCGCACCCGCCGGGTGCGTACCACGCGCAGGAGGCCGGCGTCGACGAGCGCGTTCACGTGGTAGGCGACGCTGCTCTTGGGCCGGTCGACCGCCCGCGCCAGCTCGGTCACCGTGGCGGCCCGCTCCAGCACCAGCTCCAACAGCGTGGCGCGCAGGGGGTCGGCCAGCGCGCGGAGCTGCGCGGGCGCGGTGACCACGAGCATCTCGTCGAGGTCGTAGTCGGGGATGCGCTCATTGCTCGACATTTTTCGACCGTTCTAGGATAATGGACCATTCGATCGTTGTCGTTCGTGAACCGGAGTGTACGAGATGGCCGAAGTTGTCCTGTTCCACCACCTGCACGGGCTCACCGACGGGGTGCGGGAGTTCGCCGACCGGCTGCGGGACGGCGGGCACGGCGTGCACACGCCCGACCTGTTCGACGGCGCGCGGCCGGCGACCCTCGACGAGGGCCTCGCGCTCACCAGGAGCATCGGGGGCGACGTGCTCCGCGAGCGCGCCGACCGGGCCGTGGCGGAGCTGCCCGACGGCCTGGTCCACGCGGGCTTCTCCTGGGGCGCCGCCACCGCCCAGCGGCTCGCCCAGACCCGCCCCGGCGTTCGCGGCGCACTGCTCTACGAAGCCTGCCTGCCCGTCACCGGCGAATGGGCCGTCGGCCCCTGGCCCGCCGGGGTTCCGGTGCAGGTCCACGGCATGGACGCCGACCCGTTCTTCGCGCTGGAGGGCGACCTCGACGCCGCCCGCGAGCTGGTCGGCGTCGTCGGCCCCGACCTCGCCGAGCTGTACGTCTACCCGGGCGACCGGCACCTGTTCACCGACAGCGCGCTGCCGTCGTACGACGCGGACGCGACGGCGCTGGTGGTGCGGCGGTCGCTGGAGCTCCTCGACCGGCTGGGCTGACTCACCCCCGCGCCGCCCGGACGGCCGCGTACGCGTCGACCAGGCCGGCGCCGGTGATGTTCGCGTCGCCGCCGCAGGTGGCCGTCCGGGAGGCGTACGTCGCCTCGGCCCGGGTCGCGGTGTCCCGCAGGATCTGCCGGGTCCGGGGCAGGTCGCCCACCAGCGCCGGGTTGGCCGACCACATCAGCGCCACCACGCCGGCCACCTGGGGGGTCGCCATCGACGTGCCGCTGAGCGAGTCGTACCCGCCGCCGGGCATCGCCGACAGCACCTCGTCGCCGGGCGCGACCAGATCCGGCTTGGTCGCCCCCGGCACCGGTCCCCGGGACGAGAAGCTGGTCACCCGGCGCTGCTGGTCCACCGCGCCGACCGTCAGCACGTCCCCGTACGGCGCGGGCGGGTCGTCGATCGAGCCGCAGTACGGGCCGGTGTTGCCGGCGGCGGCGACCACCAGGATGCCGGCGGCGTCCAGGGCGGCGGTGGCCGGGCTGAGCGCCCGCGGGTCGCAGCCCTCGATCGCCGGGCAGCCCCACGAGTTGGTGAGGATCTCGGGGGCGCGCGCCGGCCGCCCGTCCGTGAACGGGTCCCCGCCGGGCGGGAAGGGCGCCAGCATGAACTGGAGGCAGTCCAGGTAGTGGCCGGGGCTGCCCAGGTTGCGGTCCAGGTTGACGCAGCCCACCCACTGCGCGCCGGGGGCCACCCCGATCCCGCCTCGCCCGACCGCGCTGCCCACCGTGTGGGTGCCGTGCCCGCCCCGGTCGCGCGGGGACCGGGTGCCGTCCCACGGGTCGTACCAGGAGTCGTCGCCGCCCCGGAACCCGCCGGCGAGCGCCGGGTGCCCGCCGTCCACCCCGGAGTCCGAGCTGCCCACGACGACGCCGGAGCCGTCGACGCCGAGCTGCGACCAGACCCGGTCCGCGCCGATCATCCGGACGTTCCACTCCGGGCCCGTCGGCGCGGGCGCGGAGCCGCTGCTGCTGCCGGCCGGCGCGGGCAGCGGCCGTACCCGCTGGCTGACCAGCACGCGGGCCACCTCCGGCCGACGCGACAGCCAGGCCCGCACCGCCGGCCCGCCGTCCACCTCGACCGCGTTGACCAGGTAGTAGGGGGTGTGGTCCAGCCGCAGCCGGCGCAGGTCCCGGCGCAGGTCGGCCTGGGTCCGCTCGGCCGTGTCGACCAGGCGGCGGTAGACCTCGCCGGCCCGCGCGTCCCGGCCGGCCCGGCCGGTCGTCGGGGGGACGCCGCGCAGGTCGGCCTGCTCGCGCAGCACCACGAACAACCGCTCGCCGTGCAGGCCGGGCTGGCCGGCGCCGACGGCCACCACGCCGACCGCGACCAGCAGGGCGGCGGCGGTCACCGCGGCCACCCGCCGGCTCGGCCGCCGGCTGCGGGGCCGGGCCAGCAGCACGCCGTACGCCACGGCGAGCACGGCCGCGACGGCGAGCCCGGCGCCGGCGGCGGCGGCCACCCAGAACGGCACGTCGCGGGTGGCGGCCAGGACGAGGGTGATCTCCTCGGGGTCGGTGAAGGCCAGCGGGCCGAACACGGCGAGCCCGACCAGCCAGCGGATCGCGGCGCGCGCGCCCGCCGGCCCGGCGACGCCCGGCGCGCCGGCGTGGGCGGTGTCCGAGAGCCCGGCGTGGGTCGCGCCCGGCGGGCCGGCGTGCGGCGGGCCGGCCGGGCTGGCGGTGTCCGAGAGGCCGGCGCGGGCGGCGCCCGGCGGGCCGGCGTGCGGCGGGCCGGCCGGGGTGGCGGTGGCCGGCCGGCGGGCCGCCGCGTGCAGGGCCGCCAGCGCGAAGCCGGCCGGCGGCAGGGTCAGCAGCAGGGGAAGCTGGGCGCCGGACTGCCCGACCCCGGCGGCCAGCAGCAGCAGGGCGACCCCGGCGACGAGCCCGCCGACCAGCACCAGCCGGGCCGGCCGCGGCGGCACGTCCCCGGCGAAGCGGGCCCAGAAGGCGTCGTCCAGCAGCTCCCCGGCCAGCACGCCCAGGGCCGCGGCGGCGAGCCCGGCGAGCACCGTCTCCAGCAGGCCGCCCAGGGCCCCCAGCCAGACCCAGGGCAGCAGCAGCGCCAGCCCGCCGGCCGCCCCGAGCAGGGTGACGGTCGGGGCCGGCCGGGCGGCCGCGCGGCGGGCGACCGCCCGCAGGACGAGGGTCGCCAGGGCCGCGGCGGCGGCCAGCGCGGCGAGGTACGCCTCGTGGTGCACCGGCGGGATCGCCCGGAGCAGCCCCAGCGCGCCGAGCACGAGCGCCGCCGCCAGCCAGGCCCGGCCGGTGGCGCGGACCGCCGCCGAGCGGGGCAGCAGGGCGAGCGCCAGCGCGGGCGCGCCGACCAGCAGTACCGTGAACAGCACCGTGGCCGGCCACAGCCACACCACGCGGTCCAGCCCGGAGGCCAGCACGATCTGGTCGGCCAGCCACCCGCCGAGCTGGCCGACCAGGACGAACCAGACGGCCCAGCAGCCGACCGCCACCGCCGCCACCACCGCCCACGGGCTCGGCCGGGCCGGCGCGGCCGGCGGGAACGGGGCGGGCTGGTGAGCGGGGAACGGGGGGCCGACCTCCATGCCCCGACAGTACGGCGCGGCCGGCGTGTGGCCGGAGCGGCCACGACGGTTACCGTGGACGGGTGCGTGACCCCAACGTGTCCCGAATCGCGGCCGGCCAGCTCTCCCCGGAGCGCCGGGCCGCCGACCTGCGCCGCCTGCGGGCCGAACGCTTCGACGTGCTGGTCATCGGCGGCGGGGTGACCGGGGCGGGCGCCGCCCTGGACGCGGCCTCGCGGGGGCTGAAGGTGGCCCTGGTGGAGGCGCGCGACTTCGCCGCCGGCACCTCCAGCCGCTCCAGCAAGCTGATCCACGGCGGCCTGCGCTACCTGGAGCAGTTGGAGTTCCACCTGGTGCACGAGGCGCTCACCGAGCGCGGGCTGCTCGCCACCCGGCTCGCGCCCCACCTGGTGCGGCCGGTGCCGATCCTGGTCCCGCTGCCCGGCGGGCGGGGCGTACGCGACCTGCCCGCCCGGCTGTTCCGCCGCTCCTACTACGGCGCGGGCGTGGCCGCGTACGACGCCTTCGCCGGGCTCCTCGGCGGCGGGCGGGGCATGCCGCTGCACCGCCACCTGACGCGCGAGGGCGCCCGCCGGGTCTTCCCGAGCCTGCGCGCCGACGCGCTGGCCGGCGCGATCCGCTACTACGACGGGCAGGTCGACGACGCCCGGCTGGTGGTGACCCTGGCCCGCACCGCCGCCAGCCTCGGCACGACCGTGGTGACCAGCGCCCGCGCGGTCGGGCTGATCCGGCAGGCCCGCGAGGTCACCGGCGTCCGCGTCCGCGACCTGGAGGCGCCCGCCGGCTCCCCGGACGCCGAGTTCGAGGTGCGCGCCCGCACGGTCATCGCGGCCACCGGCGTGTGGAGCGACGACATGTCGCGGATGCTGAACGACGTCGGGCTGCGCCCCGGCATCCGGGTCCGGGCCTCCAAGGGGGTCCACCTGGTGGTGCCCCGCTCGGCGATCACCGGCGAGGCCGGGCTCATCCTGCGTACGGCGACCAGCGTGCTCTTCGTCATCCCGTGGGGCGGCCACTGGATCATCGGCACCACCGACACCGACTGGCGGCTGGACCGGTCGCACCCGTCCGCCTCCGCCCGGGACATCGAATACCTGCTGGAACAGGTCAACACGGTGCTGGACCGGCCGCTGACCACGGCCGACATCGAGGGCGTCTACGCCGGGCTGCGGCCGCTGCTGGCCGGCGAGGCCGACTCCACCTCGAAGCTGTCCCGCGAGCACGCCGTATTCGAGCCGATGCTCGGGCTGCTGCTGGTCGCCGGCGGGAAGTACACGACGTACCGGGTGATGGCCTCCGACGTGGTCGACCGGGCCGCCCACCGGCTCGGCGCCGTACGTCCCTCGCGGACCGCCGACCTGCCGCTGCTCGGCGCCGACGGCTACCCGGCGATGTGGCGGGACCGGGCTGACCTGGCCCGCCGCCACGGCGTGCCGGTCGGGGTGGTCGAGCACCTGCTGGAGCGCTACGGCACCCTCACCCTCGACCTGCTCGCGCTGATCGACGCCGACCCGCTGCTCGCCTCCCCGCTGGCCGGCGCCCCGGAATACCTGGCGGCCGAGGTGACGTACGCGGCGCGCGCCGAGGGGGCGCTGCACCTGGAGGACGTGCTCACCCGGCGGACCCGGATCTCCTTCGAGACCGCCCACCGGGGCCTGGAGTCGGTCGGGCACGCCGCCGAGCTGATGGGCGCCGTGCTCGGCTGGGACGAGGCCACCCGGGCCCGCGAGGTGGAGCACTACCGGGCGCGGGTGGAGGCGGAGCGGCAGTCCCAGCTGATGCCCGACGACGCCACGGCGGACGCCGCCCGGCTCGGCGCGCCCGACGTCCGGGGTTTCGCGGCCGACCGGGGCTCCGACGACGACCCGGTCGAGCTACCGTCCTCGTCCCGCTGACCGCTCCGCGGGCGCCGTCGACCGGCCCGCTCGACCCGGAGATCCCGCTGCTGCCCGCCCGGGCACCCCGGCCGGGATCACCGACTGATCCGGCACGGGGACCGGTCAGAGGACCTTGCCGGGGTTGAGCAGGCCGGCCGGGTCCAGCGCGGCCTTGATCGCCTGGTGCGCCCGGACGCCCACCGGGCCGATCTCGCGGGCCAGCCAGTCCCGCTTGAGCAGGCCCACGCCGTGCTCGCCGGTGCACGTGCCGCCCAGCTCCAGGCCGAGCCGCATGATCTCGTCGAAGGCGCGCCGGCCGCGTTCGAGGCTCGCCGGGTCGGCCCGGTCCACCACGATGTTCGGGTGCATGTTGCCGTCGCCGGCGTGCCCGACGACGCCGATGGGCACGTCGCACTCGACCGCGATCCGCGCCACCCCGTCGAGCAGCGCCGCCAGCGCGCCCCGGGGCACGGCCACGTCGTCGATGACCAGGCCGCCGTTGCCGCCCGGGTAGGCGTCGGCGGCGAACTTCTCCATGGCCGGGTGGGCGAGCCGGCGGGCCCGCAGCAGGGCCGCCGCCTCCACGGCGTCGGTGGCCGCGTAGACCTCGTCGGCGCCGGCGGCCTCGCAGACGGCGGCCAGCCCGGCCAGGTCGTCGGCCGCCCGGGCGCCGGTGTCGGCGGCCGCCAGCAGCAGCGCCTGGGCGTCGGTCCGCAGGCCCATCGGCCGGTACGCCTCGATCGCCCGCAGGTGGGTCCGGTCCAGCAGCTCCAGCAGGCTGGGGGAGAGGCCCCGGGCGGCGATCTCGGCGACGGCCGCGCCGGCCGCCGCGGTGGACGGGAAGACCGCCACCATCGTCAGCGACTCCGCCGGGGCGGGACGCAGCGCCACGGTCACCTCGGTGATCACCCCGAGGGTGCCCTCGGAGCCGACGAAGAGGCTGGTGAGGTCGTAGCCCGCGACCCCCTTGGCCGTACGCCGGCCGGTGCGCAGCACCTCGCCGGAGGCGAGCACCACCTCCAGGCCGAGCACGTACTCGGTGGTGACGCCGTACTTGACGCAGCACATGCCGCCGGCGTTGGTGGCGACGTTGCCGCCGATGGTGGAGGACTCCCACGACCCGGGGTCGGGCGGATACCAGAGCCCCTGCTTCGCCACGGCGGCGGCGAGCGTCGCGTTGACCACGCCGGGCTGCACCACGGCGATCCGGCTCACCGGGTCGATCTCCAGGATCGCGTCCATCGCCACGGTGCTCAGCACCACCGCGCCCTCGACGGCGTTGGCCGCCCCGGCCAGCCCGGTCCGCGCCCCCTGCGGCACCACCGGCACCCCGTGCCGGGCGGCGGCCCGCAGCACGGCGGAGACCTGCCCGGTGTCGCGGGGGCGGACCACGACCAGGGGCGTGCCGGCCGCGCAGAGGTCCGCCTCGTCCCGCTCGTGCATCCGCAGCAGGTCCGGGTCGGTCAGCACGGCGTCGTCGCCGCACGCCGCGCGCAGGTCGTCGAGGAGGGGGGATGCGGCCATGCCGCCGAGGCTACGGTCGGCCGCGCGCGACCGACAACCGGCCCTCGCGCCGGGTAACTTGGCCCGCATGCTCTATCTGGACCGGCCCGCCTGGCCGTGGCGGGGGCGGCTCTGGTCCCACCTGATCAGCGACGTCTCCCTCGCCGAGCTGCACGTCTTCGCCGAGGCGCTGGGGGTGCCCCGCCGGGGCTTCGACCGGGACCACTACGACATCCCCGCCGACCGCTTCGCCGCGGCGGTCTGGCTGGGCGCCCGGGTGGTGCCGAGCCGGGAACTGGTGCGCCTGCTCCGGCAGGCCGGCCTGCGCCGCCCCAAGCACCTCGTCCGCCCGCGCCCGCACCGGACCCCCGCCGTCGCCCGTCCCTCGCTACCCGCGCGGTGAACCGCCGCCCCCGCCCGGGGGCGCGACCACGGAACCGCCGTACGCCGGGGGAGCCGCGCGGGTCAGCGGAGGGCGGTGAGTTCGCGGGCGAGGTTGGCGCGGGCGGGCGCCTCCCAGCGCGCGGCCAGCGGCGGCAGCCGGAACAGCGCCGGCAGGGCGAGCAGACCTTCGAGCACCAGGGCGCGACCGGCGCGGAAGGCGGCGTCGGGCACGTGCGCGTACTCCCGGCGGATCGCGGCGGCGTAGCGGTCGTACGCCTCGGGCGGCGCCGCCAGGACGGCGAGGTCGGCGTCGCAGAGCAGCGCCCCGTCGGCGTCGCCGGGCCCGACGGCGTGCCCGGCGGTGAGCAGCACCAGCCGGCGCACCTCGGCCACGGCGTCGGCCGGCAGCCCCGACCGGGTGAGCAGGGCGTCGGCGAGCGCCGCGCTGTCCCGCTCGTTGGCGTCGCCCGTGGCGCGCGGGTCGTAGACCGCGTCGTGGCACCAGGCCGCGAGCCGCACCAGGTCCGGTCGCGCGGCGGCCGACGCGTGCGCGTCGACCACGTCGAGGACGGCGGTCAGGTGGGCGACGGTGTGGTACCGCCGGTGGGGCTCCCGCCAGCGCGCCAGCAGCTCGGCGCCGGCCCGGTCCCGCTGCGCCGCGTCGGTCGCCCCGGCGCCCCGGGCCGCAGCCCGCCACCGGTCGAGAAGGTCAGCCACGCGGTCGAGTCTGCCGCACCGCGCCGTCGGCGAGGATTCAGCCGGTGTGGCGCGGGTAGTCCCGGCCATGGCCCGGGAGCGTCGACAGTCGCTGGTGCGGCGCGTCATCCGCCGCGACGGCGGGGCGGACGTCGACGGGGCCCGCATCGCCGACGCGATGGAGAAGCTGCGCCACCGGGGCAAGGCGACCCTGCACGACCGGCTGCACCGGGTGCGGATGGCGGGGGGCCTGGCGGTGCAGGCGGGTCTCGCGGCCGGACTCTCCTGGCTCGCGGCGCACGAACTGCTCGGCAACCCGGAGCCGGTCTTCGCACCGATCTCCGCGGTCGGCACCCTCGCCGCCTCGGTCGGGCAGCGGCTCCGGCGTACGGTCGAGCTGATCGCCGGGGTGGCCGTCGGCGTCGCCGTCGGCGACTTCCTCATCTACCTGGTCGGCACCGGGCCGTGGCAGCTCGGCCTCGTGGTGACCGCCGCGATCGTGCTGACCATCTTCGCCGGCGCCAGCGTCTCCATCGTCATCCAGGCGGCGGCGACGGCCGTGCTGATCGTCACGCTGAGCCCGAAGACCGAGAACCTGGAGATCCCCCGGTTCGTCGACGCGTTCGTCGGCGGCGGGATCGCGTTGCTGGTCACCTCGATCCTGCTGCCGCTCAATCCGCTGCGGGTGATCAACCGTGCCGCCCGGCCGGCGCTGGACCTGCTCGCCGGGCAGCTCGACACGGTCGCGGAGGCCCTGCGGGAGCGGGACCGGGACAAGGCGCAGCGGGCGCTGGACCGGCTGCGGAACAACCAGGAGGAGCTCACCGCCTTCTCCGAGGCGATCGAGGGCGCGAAGGAGACCGCCATCCTCTCGCCCGCCCGGTGGCACCGGCGGGACGAACTCACCCACTACGCCGAGGCCAGCGAGCCGATCGACCGGGCGATGCGCAACGCGGGCACGCTGATCCGGCGCGCCGTCACCCTGATCGAGGACGAGGAGCCCGTCCCGGAGCCGATGCCGGACGCGACGGCCCACCTCGCCGAGTCGGTACGCCTGCTCAAGCACGAGTTCGCCGTCGGCGAGGAACCCGAGGAGGCGCGGGAGCGGGCGCTGCGCGCGGTCAGCGAGGCCGGCCGGGCGTACGCCGAGGGGGTCGGCTTCTCCGGCAGCGTGGTGATCGCGCAGGTGCGTACCACGGCCAGCGACCTGCTGGTGGCCTCCGGGATCTCCCAGGAGGAGGCGAACCGCCTGGTCCGGCAGTCCTTCGGCGACCAGGATCGGACGCGCGGCCCCGCCGAACCCGACACCGCCCCGAAGCCGCCCAACGCGCCGCCGCTCGGCTGAGGCGGCTCAGGGCAGCGCGGCGAGGGCGGCGAGCAGCCGGTCCACGTGCTCCGCCGTGCTGCCCAGGCCGATGCTGGCGCGCAGGGCGGTCGGCGGCAGGTCCCGCCGGCCGCTGCGGGCCGCCGCCTCGCCGAGCAGCCGGCGGGCCAGCGGGTGGGCGCAGAAGAGGCCGTCGCGCACCCCGATGTCGTGGACCCCGGCCAGCTCCGCCGCCACGTCCGCCGAGTCCCGGCCGGCGACCACGAACGACACGATGCCCACCCGGGGCGCGTCCGGCCCGAAGGTGCGCAGCTCCACCACGCGCGGCAGGGCCGCCACGCCGCGACGCAGCCGGGCCAGCAGGGTCTGCTCGGCGTCGTGCAGCGCGGCCCGGTCGGCGGCGGCCAGGGCGGCGCAGACCGCCGCGAGGGCGACCGCGCCGAGCAGGTTGGGCGTGCCCGCCTCGTGCCGGGCCGGCCCGGTCGCCCACCGTACGTCGTGGGTGGCCGCCCCGACGTGGCTGGTGGCGCCCCCGCCGGCCAGGTACGGCGGGGCGGCGTCCAGCCAGTCGCCCCGCCCGACGAGCACGCCCGCGCCGAACGGGGCGTACAGCTTGTGGCCGGAGACCGCGAGGTAGTCGACGTCGAGGGCCGCCACGTCCACCGGCGCGTGCGGGGCGAGCTGCGCGGCGTCCACCACGATCCGGGCCCCGTGCAGCCGGGCCACCCGGGCCAGCTCCGCCACCGGCCAGCGCTCGCCGGTCACGTTGCTCGCCCCGGTCACCGCGACCAGCACGGGCGGGCGACGGTCGCCGCCGGGGCCTCCGCCCGCGCCCGGCCTGCGCAGCTCGGCGAGGGCGGCGGCCAGCGAGCGGATCGCCTCGGCCGGCTCGTGCGGCACCGGCAGCCGGACCGAGGCGCGCGGCCAGGGCAGCAGGTTGGCGTGGTGCTCCCCGCCGAAGGTCACCACGGTGGTGCCGGCGGGCAGCGCCCGGGCCAGCAGGTTCAGCGCGTCGGTGGTGTTGCGGGTGAAGACCACGTGGTCGCCGGGCCGGGCGCCGAAGAAGTCGCCGACCGTCTGCCGGGCGCGCTCGTAGGCGAGGGTGCAGCGCCGCGACAGCGCTCCCGCGCCCCGGTGCACGCTGGCGTACCACGGGAGCAGCTCGGCCACCGCGTCGGCCGCGGCCCGCGCGCACGGCGCGGTGGCCGCGTAGTCCAGGTTGACCTGGCCGGGCACGCCGAGCACGTCGAGCGGGCGGGTGCCGCGCGCCGGGCGCGGCGTCGTCGGGGGTACGAGGGTGACGGTCATCGGCCGACCTCCGGGTCCAGGGACCCCGGGTGGGCACACGGGCGGGGTCCGCGCTTGCCCGGCGCGCGGATCGGGCCGGGCCCGGTCATCACCCGGGGCACCCCACCGCGAACCTCGACGAGGGTTGCCGGCCAGCAAGCCGGGGCTTGACGCTGGCGCTCGTGACCTGCCGGCAGCATAGCGCGCCGATGCGACCGGCCCGGCAGGCCCGGGGTGACTACGCTGACCGCATGGCCGACACCCCGCCCGGCGCACCCCTGCCGCCGTCGCCGACCGCGCCCGCCGTCCCGCCGCCGGGCGCGGGCGCTCCCCGGATGCCGCTGCGCCGGCTGGGCTGGCGGCGGGCCCTGGTGCTGGCCGGGGTCGTCCTGCTGATCGCCGCCTGCGCGGTGTTCATGGTCTTCACGCTGGGCGAGAGCCTCGGCGTCGAGGCGCTGCTCATCGGCGTGGCCGCCGCGATCCTGCCGGTTCCGGTGCTGGTGGGCTGCTTCCTCTGGCTCGACCGCTACGAGCCGGAGCCGCTGAAATACCTGATCTTCTGCTTCGCGTGGGGCGCCTTCGTCTCCACGGCCGCCTCGCTGACCGTCAACGAGTTCTCCGCCGGCCTGTTCGAGGACGCGGGGCTGCCGACGGCGCTGACCGCGGTGCTTGTCGCGCCGTTCATCGAGGAGCTGACCAAGGCGCTCGGGCCGATCCTGCTGCTGATCTTCCGCCGGCGGGAGATCTCCGGGATCACCGACGCCCTGGTCTACTGCGGGCTCTCCGCGGTCGGCTTCGCCATGGTGGAGAACATCCTCTACCTGGGCGGCTACGGCTACGCCACCGGCGTGGAGCGGTACGGGCCGGCGACCGGCACCCAGCAGGTCATCGCCATCTTCATCGTCCGGATCCTGCTCTTCGGCTTCGCCCACCCGCTGTTCACGTCGATGACCGGCGTCGGCCTGGGCATCGCCGCGCGCGCCGCCGACCGGCGGGTGCGGGTGCTCGCCCCGATCGCCGGCCTGCTGCTGGCGATGATGCTGCACGGCCTGTGGAACCTGCTGCCCACGCTCACCCAGGCCACCGGCGAGGCGTTGATCATGCTGTACGGCTTCATCGGCGTCATGGTGCCCGTCTTCTTCGGCATGGTCGGGCTGGCCGTGTGGCTGCGGGCCTGGGAGGGGCGGCTCACCGAGCGCACCCTGCCGGACTACGTCCGGGCCGGCTGGCTCACCCCGCCCGAGGTGGCGGCGCTGAGCAGCCTCGGGCGGCGGCACGCGGCCCGGGTGTGGGCCAAGCGGGTCGCCGGCGACGCCGGCCTGCGGGCGATGCGCGGCTACCAGTACGCGGCGACCCGGTTGGCGCTGCTGCGCGACGGTGCCCTGCGCGGCCTGGACCGCCGGCCGGCGGACCGGGAACGGACGGCGCGGGAGGAACGGGAGCTGCTGGACTCGATCACCGCGTACCGGTCGTTCTTCGTGGGGAGGGATCCGCAGGCGCCGGCCGGGATCTGGGACGGGCACCGCTACCACCTGCGGTTCCCGGACGGGTCGCAGCGGGCGGTCGAGGCGCCGGACGAGCCGGTGGTGCCGATCCCGGTGGTGCTCGCCCCGCCGCCGGTCCCGCCCGCCGGCTACGGTCCGCCCGGCTACGGCCCGCCCGGTTACGGCCCGCCCGGCTGGCCCGGCCCGCGCCCCCCGGCGCCCTGGCCGCCAGCCCACCACTGACCGGCCCGGCCGGCCACCTTCCGGCGCCGCCCGGGTCGCCGTCCCGTGGCCCGGGCCGTCAGGTCATCAGGCTGGTGAGGAAGTCACCGAGGCCCTGCGCCATCGCCATCAGCCCCGCCCCGATCGCCTTGAACATCTCGGCCGCGCCCTCGGGCCGGAACGCCATGAAGTAGATCAGGAACGCGACGCTTCCCCAGAGCAGCAGCTTCTTCACGAATACCGGCATCGCCCCTCCCCAGGGCCGGTGGTGCAGCTGGCTTCCCGGCCGGGAGCGGCGCAAACGACACCGGCGCCCGCCGCCGCGCGGGGCTGGGCGGGCGGGGCGGGATCAGAGGTAGAGGCCGGTGGAGTCGTTCTCCACGCGTTCGGCGGCCACGGCGTGCACGTCGCGCTCGCGCAGCAGCACGTACCCACGGCCGTGCAGCTCGACCTCGGACCGGTCGTCCGGGTCGAACAGGACCCGGTCGCCCGAGACGATGGCGCGGACGTTCGGCCCCACCCCGACGGCGGTGGCCCAGGCCAGGCGCTTGCCCACGGCAGCGGTCGCCGGGATCACGATGCCGGCGGTGGAGCGGCGCTCACCCTCGCTCCCCTCCATCCGCACCAGCACGCGGTCGTGCAGCAGACGGATCGGCAGGCCGGAGTCGAGATTCTTGTCGGCGGTCACGCCGGAAACGCTACCGTGTCCCGGTCGGCCGGCCCTGAGCGGTTACGCCTCGGGGGCGGGGGGCATTGGGTGGCGGAACTGCCATACGGTGGCGTGGTCGCACGTATCCTGTCCGCCCACCGGGTGGGCAGGCGCCGTTTCTCTTGCCAGGAGGTGCGCTTGAGCCGCTTCGAGCGGGTACGCGGACGGCTGCGTCGCGCGTACGAGTCGAGCCGCGAGTCCGTGCGCGCCCGCCGTACGGACCCGACCGACGCTCCCGGGCCGGCCGGCGTGGCCTCGCCGACGTCCCCGGGCCCGGTGGCGCCGCCGTCCGCGACCGTGGTCGGCGCGGAGCCGCCCGCGGCGATGCACAACTCCACCTCCAGCCGCGACGACGCGGACGTGCCGCACGCGCTGCGGATCGCCGCCGCCTGGTCGTGGCGCCTGATCGTGATCGGCGTCGTCGCCTGGGCCCTGCTGAGGATCGTCGGCACGATCAAGATCGTGGTCATTCCGCTGGCGATCGCGCTGCTGCTCTCGGCGCTGCTCGCGCCGGCGGTCGGCTGGCTGCTGCGGGCCCGCCTGCCCCGTTCGCTGGCGACCGCGGTGGTGCTGGTCGGCGGGCTGGCCGCGGTGGTCGGCACGCTGACCCTGGTGGTCAACGAGTTCATCCAGGGCGTGCCGGAGCTGAGCAAGAAGTCCTCGGAGGGCGTCCGGCAGATCCAGGACTGGCTCAAGAACGGCCCGCTGCACCTCTCCGACGGCCAGCTCGACCGCTACATCGAAGAGGGCCAGGACTGGATCAACAACAACACCGAGAAGTTCACCAGCGGCGCCCTGTCCACCGCCGCCACGCTGGCCGAGGTGCTGACCGGCACCCTGCTGGTGCTCTTCGCGACCTTCTTCTTCCTGCGGGACGGCAGCAGGATCTGGCGCTTCCTGGTCCGGCTGCTGCCGGTGGCCGCCCGCTGGAAGGTCGACGACGCCGGCCGGGCGTCCTGGTCGACGCTTGTCGCCTACGTGCGGGCCACCGTGCTGGTCGCCTTCATCGACGCGGTCGGCATCGGCATCTTCCTCGTCGTCTTCGACATCCCGTTCGCCTTCCCGCTCGCCGCGCTGGTCTTCCTCGGGGCGTTCATCCCGATCGTCGGCGCCACCCTGTCGGGCGGCGTGGCGGTCCTGGTCGCCCTGGTCGACAGCGGCCCGGTGACCGCGCTGATCATCCTCGGTGTCGTGATCGGGGTGCAGCAGGTCGAGGGGCACCTCCTGCAGCCGCTGATCATGGGCCGCGCGGTGGCCATCCACCCGCTCGCGGTGATCATCGGAATCGCGGCCGGCGTGGTCCTCGCCGGGATCACCGGCGCGCTCGTCTCCGTGCCGCTGATCGCCGTGCTGAACACCGCCGTCCGCCGGCTCGCCGCCCGTACCGTGCCGGACACCCCGCCCGACGCGGTCGTCGTCGCCTCCCAGGCCCCCTAGCCGGGCCGCGCCGGTCGTGGCCGCGCCCGCCCGGGCGGACATCCGTCGCGGGCGGGCGCGTCAGTTCCTGGCGAGGCGTTCGAGGGCGCCGCGGGCGACCTCCGGCCGGGTGGTGTACCAGAACGGCGGCAGCGAGCGGCGCAGGAACGGCCCGTAGCCACGCGCCGTCTCCAGGCGCGAGTCGAGCACCGCGACCACGCCCCTGTCCCCGGTCGACCGGATCAGGCGGCCCACCCCCTGGGCCAGCCGGACGGCCGCGATGGGCACGCTCACCGCGGCGAAACCGGACCCGCCGCCCGCGTCGACGGCCGCCGCCCGGGCCGCCGCGAGCGGCTCGTCGGGCCGGGGGAAGGGCAGCCGGTCGATGACCACGAGCTGGCAGGAGTCGCCGGGCACGTCGACGCCCTGCCACAGCGACATCACGCCGAACAGGCAGCTCTCCCGCTCCTCGCGGAACCGGCGCACCAGCAGCGGCAGCGCCTCCTCGCCCTGCAACAGGACGGGCAGGTCGGTCCGCGCGCGCAGCAGCTCCGCCGCCTGCTGCGCGGCCCGCCGCGAGGAGAAGAGGCCGAGCGTACGCCCGCCGAGCGCGGTGACCAGCGCGAGCAGCTCCTCGCCGGCGGCGTCCGGCAGCCCGGAGACGCTGGGCCGGGGCAGGTGCGCGGCGACGTAGAGGATGCCCTGCCGGGCGTAGTCGAACGGCGAGCCGACGTCGAGCGAGCGCCACCCGGGCCCCGACGTCGCCGGCGCCCCCGGCGTCCCGGTCGCCGGGCCGGCCCCGGCGGTCGACGTGCCCCCGGCGCGGCCCCCCGGGGGGGGGCGGTCGGGGGGCCCGGCGGGCCCGGGGGCGGCGGCCGGCGACGGCGGGTCGGCCGGGGGCGCCTCCAGCCCGAGCGCGCGTGCCACCGTGTCGAACCGGCCGCCCAGCGTCAGGGTCGCCGAGGTGGCGACCACCGTGCGCTCGTCGTACAGGTGGGTGGCGAGGGTGCCGGCGACCGACAGCGGCGCGACCACGAGCGCGCGGCGGCCGGTGTTGTCGTTCTTCTCCACCCAGGCCACGTCGTGGTCGGCCTCCTCCAGCAGCCGCTGGGCGGTGGTGGAGAGCTCGTCGAGGACCGCCTTGGCCTGCTGCTTGCGCACCGGGTCGGGGTCGTCGGCCTTGATCTCGCCGATGCCGTCCAGCGCCGCCCGGGTGGCCGCGTCGAGCAGGGTGCACGCCTCGCGCAGCGCGGGCGGCAGGCCGGAGGTGATCCGCCCGGCCGGCGCCTCGGCCAGCCCGACCGCCAGGGCGTCGCCGGCGGCGGTGAGCGAGTCGGCGGTCTCCGGGCGCAGCAGCGGGCGGGCCCGCTTCGTGGAGCGGTCGATCAGCTCCGGCACCAGCTCGGCCTGGGCGGCCGAGGAGACCCGGTCGGCCAGCTCGTGCGCCTCGTCCACGATGAGCAGCTTGTGCGGCGGCACGATGTGGCGTCCGGCGAGCATGTCCACGGCCAGCAGGCTGTGGTTGGTGACGACGATGTCCGCCTCGCGGGCGCGGGCGCGGGACGCCTCGGCGAAGCACTCCGCGCCGAACGGGCAGCGGGCCGCGCCGACGCACTCCCGCGCCGGCATCGAGACCAGCCGCCAGGCCTGGTCGTCGACGCCCGGGTCCAGCTCGTCGCGGTCGCCGGTGTCGGTCTTCTCCGCCCAGTCGCGCAGCCGCTGGACCTGCTTGCCGAGCCGCCCCGCCTCGCCGAGCCACCGGGTGCCGCCGCCCGGGCGCTGCGGCGGGGCGTCGAAGAGGGTGTCCTCCGGCTCGTCCTCCGTCGAGTTGTCCAGCCGGGCCAGGCAGAGGTAGTGGTGCCGGCCCTTGAGGACGGCGAAGGTGGGCCGGCGGCCGAGGACCGGCTCGACGGCGTCGGCGAGCCGGGGCAGGTCGTGGTCGACCAGCTGGGACTGCAACGCCAGGGTGGCCGTGGAGACCACCACCGGGCCGTCCACGGTCAGCGCCGGGGTGAGGTAGGCCAGCGACTTCCCGGTGCCCGTGCCGGCCTGCACGAGCAGGTGCTCGCGCGCCTGCACGCACTCCTCGATCGCGGTGGCCATCTGCTGCTGGCCGGGGCGCGCGGCGCCGCCCGGCACCGCGCCGACCGCGGCGGCGAGCAGCTCGGCCCCGCTCGGCCGGGCGCCGCGCCGCCGGCTTCCGGCGCGGGGCGAGGGGGCGGCGGAACCGGTGGCGAGGCGCGGAGTCACCGTGCGACGGTACCCGTCGGCGCCGACACCGGCCGCGCCGATCCGGGCGTGGCGTCGTCACGGTACGGATTCCCGTGGGCCCGGTCCGGTTACCGCCGTGCGGCGACGGATGGGCGGAATCGGCTAGGGTGCGACTCATGCCGAGCGATGTGGTCCGCGTGATCTACCGCAAGTACGACGGCAGCGCCCACCGCGACTACCCGGCCCGCCGTCTCGCCGAGGACGACCTCGGCGTCTGGCTCGGCGTGACCGAGGGCACGAAGTCGGTCTACCACGGCAGGCCGTCGGTCGAGCAGATCCCGTTCGTGCTCCTGGTGCCGCACCAGGGCTGGTGGACCGGCATGTTCAACCCGCCGCCGCGGACCAGCGAGGTCTACTGCGACATCGCCAGCCCGGCCCGCTGGGAGGGCGACGACACCGTCCACCTCGTCGACCTGGACCTGGACGTGGTGCGCCGCCGGGCCACCGGCGCGGTCGAGCTGCGCGACGAGGACGAGTTCGCCGAGCACCGGGTCCGCTACGGCTATCCCGACGAGGTGGTGGCCGAGGCGGAGGCCGCCGCGCGGTGGCTCCTCGACGCGCTCGGCGACGGCACCGAGCCGTTCGCCACGTCGTACCGGAAGTGGCTGGCCCTGGTGCTCTGAGCCGGCGGGCGCGGGCCCGGCCGGTGGCGGCGGCGCGGGGGTCACCAGCGCGGCGGCCAGCCGTCCCCGGCCCCCAGCGGCGGCACGTCGCCCAGCTTCTCCGGGTTGAGCTGGTGGAAGATCCCGGTCACCCGGCCGTCGTCGACCGCCAGCGCGGCGACCACCCGCAGCGGCCGGCCGTCGGAGTGCGCGGTCTCCAGCTGGAGCCCGAGCACGCCGTCGACCAGCACGGGGCGGGCCCGCAGCACGCCGTGCCGGCCGGCCAGGCCGAAGATCCCCAGGACGAACCGGGCCACGGCCTCCGCGCCGACGACCGGGCGGCGGGCCGTCGGGAAGTGGCCGCCGCTGTCGCCGATCGCGACCACGTCCGGTGCGAGGACCCGCACCAGCGCGTCCAGCTGCCCCGACTCGACGGCGGCGACGAAGGCGGCGAGGACCTTCCGCTGCTCCGCCGCGTCGGCGGTGTGCCGGGGCGCGTCGGGCGCCCGCACCGCCCGGCGCGCCCGGGAGGCGAGCTGGCGGGCGGCGGCCTCGGTGGTGCCGAGCGCCTCGGCGATCCGGGTGAAGGGCACGGCGAAGACGTCGTGCAGCACGAAGGCGACCCGCTGCTCCGGCGTGAGCCGCTCCAGCACCACCATCAGCGCCGTGCCGACCTGGTCGGCGCGGACCGCCCGCTCGGCCGGGTCGGGCGCGAAGCCGTCGGTGCGCGGCCCCTCGTCGAGCGGCGTCACCACCGGCTCCGGCAGCCACTGGCCGGGGTACGCCTCCCGGCGAACCCGGGCCGAGCGGAGCACGTCCAGGCAGATCCGGGCGCAGGCGGTGGTGAGCCAGGCGCCGAGGTGCCGGATCTCGGCGCGGGCCGCCGGGTCGGCGAGCGCGGCGGCGTAGCGCAGCCAGGTCTCCTGCACGGCGTCCTCGGCC
This sequence comes from Micromonospora sp. NPDC004336, assembly GCF_053602615.1. Lineage (NCBI taxonomy): Bacteria > Bacillati > Actinomycetota > Actinomycetes > Micromonosporales > Micromonosporaceae > Micromonospora > Micromonospora sp. NPDC004336. Next base: position 48,567 of record NZ_JBSGDY010000004.1, on the reverse strand, counting down.
TCGCTGCGGCTGCCGAGCATCCGGTGCGCGACGGCCAGCAGCCGCCCCCGCTCGGCCTCGAACTCCCTCGCCAGATCCCGCACCGGACCTCCCCGCCGCCCGTCCCCGCACCATTGTCCGCTCGACGGGCGGTGCCGGCCGGGGTGGGTGATGATCCGGGGATGGAAGCGACTGGCGAGGCGGGCGTTGTCGGGCCGGTCGGCGGGACCGTGCGGGAGTTGCTGCGGGTCGCGCCGGGCGGGACGGTGGACCTCGGGGCCGTGGATCCCCGGTCGACGCCGGGGCTGCCCGGGCCGGCGGTGACCGGCGAGCGCCGCAAGGACTGGGCCCGCCACCAGGTCGAGCTGGTCGGCGCGGAGCTGGGCCGGCAGCAGGAGATGCTGTTCGCCGACGCGCAGGCGCGGGCGGCGGGCGGCGGCGCCGGGCACCGGGTGCTGCTCGTGCTGCAGGCGATGGACTGCGGCGGCAAGGACGGCACGATCAAGCGGGTCGCGGGCGCCATGAACCCGCTCGGCCTGCACATCCGCTCGTTCGGCCCGCCCACCCCCGAGGAGCTGCGGCACGACTTCCTGTGGCGGATCCGGCGGGCGCTGCCGCCGCCCGGGTACGTGGGGGTCTTCAACCGTTCCCACTACGAGGACGTGCTGGTCGCACGCGTGGACTCGCTGGTGCCGGAGCACGTCTGGCAGGCCCGGTACGACGAGATCAACGCGTTCGAGCGGGAGCAGACCGGCGCCGGAGTGATCCTGGTGAAGGTGCTGCTGCACATCTCGTACGCGGAGCAGGGGCGGCGGCTGCTGGAGCGGCTGTCCGACCCCCGCAAGCACTGGAAGTACGACCCCTCGGACGTCGACGCCCGCGCCCGCTGGGCCGACTACCAGGCCGCGTACGCCGAGGCCCTGGGCCGCTGCGGCACGGAGGCCGCGCCCTGGTACGTGGTGCCGGCGGACCGGAAGTGGTACCGCGACTGGGCGGTCGCACACCTGCTCCGGGAGACGTTCGACACCCTCGATCTGGGGTATCCGCCTGCCGGTTTCGACGTTCGGCGGGAACGGGAGCGGCTTCTGGGAACCGAGGGAAACGTCGCAGGTGAACGGCAGGTGAACGATCGGTGAATCTGGCCTGAGCAGGGGGAGGCCGCCGAATTCGCGGTTCTGTCGTTTTCTAGCATTCCCAGGCGGGCACCCCTCCGGGCGGCCGCCACCCTTCCACCGACACGACGAGGTCCGTGCTGTGAAGTTTTCCTTCCGCCCGAACGAGGGCGCCTTCTACGAGCTCTTCACCAGGGCCGCGCAGAACCTGGTGAAGGGCACCGAACTGCTCAACGAGCTGGCCCTGCCCGGAGTCGAGGTGCAGTCGGTCAGCGAGCGGCTCACCGAGGTGGAGCACGACAGCGACCAGATCACCCACGAGCTCTACAAGAAGATCAACTCCACCTTCATCACCCCGTTCGACCGCGAGGACATCTACCGCCTCGGCTCGCTGCTGGACGACGTGATGGACCACCTCGAGGCGGTCGGCAACCTGCTCTACCTCTACGGGCTGACGAAGATCCCGGCGCTGCCCCGCGAGATGCACGAGCTGATCAACGTCCTCGACGCGCAGGCGAAGCTGACCGCCGACGCGATGCCGCGGCTGAAGTCGATGAAGGACCTCGAGGACTACTGGATCGAGTGCAACCGCCTGGAGAACGACGGCGACCAGGCGTACCGGATGCTTCTCGTGCGCCTCTTCTCCGGCGAGTACGACGCGCTGACCGTGCTGAAGATGAAGGAGGTCGCCGACGAGCTGGAGGCCGCCTGCGACTCCTTCGAGCACGTGGCCAACACCGTCGAGACCATCGCGGTCAAGGAGTCCTGATCCTGTGAGTCCGGAACTCATCGCCGTGCTGGCGGTGATCGCGGTGGCGTTGGCGTTCGACTACACCAACGGCTTCCACGACGCCGCCAACGCGATCGCGACCAGCATCTCCACCCGGGCGCTGACACCCCGGGTGGCCCTGGCCATGGCGGCCGTCGGCAACTTCATCGGCGCCCACTTCGGCGCCGAGGTGGCCAAGACCGTCGGCAGCGGCCTGGTGAAGCTGCCCACCGGGCAGGCCAGCCTCGGCATCGTCTTCGCCGGCGTGATCGGCGCGATCGTCTGGAACCTGGTCACCTGGTACTTCGGCCTGCCGTCGTCCTCGTCGCACGCGCTGATCGGCGGCCTGGTCGGCTCGACCGTCGCCGCGTCCGGCACGGTCCTGTGGACCGGCATCGGGGAGAGCGTGATCATCCCGATGGTGCTCTCGCCGATGGTCGGCTTCGTGCTCGGGTACATCGTCATGATCGCCGTGCAGTGGATCTTCCGGAAGGGGCACCCGGGCAAGCTCAACCGGGGCTTCCGCTGGGCGCAGACCGCGTCGGCCGCCGCCATGTCCGTCGGTCACGGCATGCAGGACGCCGCCAAGACCATCGGCATCGTGGTGCTCGCCCTCTACGTCGGCGGCTACCAGGACGACCCGGGCTTCATCCCCGAGTGGGCGTTCTGGACCTCGGCGGCCGTGCTGGCCGCCGGCACGTACGCCGGTGGGTGGCGGATCATCCGGACGCTGGGCCGGAAGATCATCGACCTGAAGCCGCCGGAGGGCTTCGCCGCCGAGACCGTCGCCAGCGGCGTGCTCTACTTCAACGCGCTGGTCCTCGGCGCCCCGATCTCGACCACCCACACGATCACCTCGGCGATCATGGGTGTCGGCGCCACCAAGCGGCTCTCCGCCGTGCGGTGGGGCGTGGCCGGCAACATCGTCGGGGCGTGGATCCTCACCTTCCCGGCCGCCGGCTCGATCGGCGCCCTGATGTACTTCCTGGTCCGCCCGCTCTTCAGCTGAGCCGAACGAGGAGCCTCCGCCGACGCACCAGGCGTCGACGGGGGCTCCTCGCGTGTCCGCCGTCAGGCGTAGGAGACGCCGATCCGGGCGCGGATGTCGTCGAGCAGCGCCATCACCTCCAGGGTGGCGGCGTGCGGCACCAGCGGGCTCTCCGCCAGCCCCTCGGCCAGGCAGCGCTGGACCTCGGCGGCCTCGTACTGGTAGCCGCCGCCGACCAGCTCGCCGGCGATCGTCTCCGGCTCCGCGCCGGCCCGGTGCAGGGTCACCGCGCCGGGGCGGAAGAACGGCTCGGGCAGGTCGATCCGGCCGGTGGTGCCGGTGACCGAGGCGACCAGCGGCGTCGCCGCCACCATGCCGCAGCTCAGCGTGGCGACCGCCCCCGAGTCGTACCCGAGGACGATCCCGGTGTTCTCGTCCACCCCCTCGGGGCTCAGCTTCGCCCAGGCCCGGACGTGGTCGGGCACCCCGAGCAGCAGGTGGGCCAGGCTGACCGGATAGACGCCAAGGTCGAGCAGGGCGCCGCCGCCGAGGGCGCGGGCCCGCATCCGGTGCTCCGGCGGGAACGGTCCCGCCGCCCCGAAGTCGGCCCGGACGCCGGTCACCGCGCCGATCGCGCCGTCCGCCACCAGCTCGCAGACCCGGCGTACGAGCGGGTTGGTCCGCATCCACATGGCCTCCATCAGGAAGACCCCGGCCGCGCGGGCGGCCTCGACCAGCTCGACGCTCGTCGCCAGGTCGAGCGTGAACGGCTTCTCCAGCAGCACCGCCCGGCCGGCCCGCAGGCAGGTCAGGGCCGCCTCGTGGTGGGCGGCGTGCGGGGTGGCGACGTAGACGACGTCCAGGTCGTCGTCCGCGGCCAGTTCCGCCCAGGAGGCGTACGCCCGTGGCACGCCGTGCCGGGTCGCGAACCGCTCCGCGCTCTCGGCGGTCCGCGAGCCGACCGCCGCGAGTTCGGCGCCCGGCACCAGCCGGAGGTCCTCGGCGAAGCGGGCGGCGATGTGGCCGGTGGCCAGGATGCCCCAACGAGTCATGGCGGCCACGCTAGCGAAGATCACCGACCGCGGGGCGGGCGATCCACCCGTCGGGAACTAGGCTCGGCCCATGACGATCGACGCCGACGGCTTCCCCGCACACCCGGCGCTGATGGAGCACGCCCGCCGGTTCCGCGCCGAGGGCGGCACCCCGGCGGCGCCCCGGGTCGCGGCCACCGTGCTGCTGCTCCGCCCGGCCGGCGACGACCTCGAGGCCTATCTGATCCGCCGGGTCGCCGCGATGGCCTTCGGCGGGATGTACGCCTTTCCCGGCGGCGGCGTCGACCCCTCGGACTCGCAGGCGCACCTGGGCTGGGCCGGGCCGTCGCCGGCCGGCTGGGGCGAGCGGCTGGGGCTGACCCCGCAGGCCGCCCAGGCGGTCGTCTGCGCCGCGGCCCGGGAGGTCTTCGAGGAGGCGGGCGTGCTGCTCGCCGGCCCCGACGCCGGGACCGTGGTGGGCGACGTCAGCGGCGACGACTGGGAGGCCGACCGGGTGGCGCTGGAGCGGCGCCAGGTCGGCTTCGCCGAGTTGCTCGCCCGGCGCGGGCTCACCCTCCGGTCGGACCTGCTCCTGCCGTGGAGCCGGTGGATCACGCCGGAGTTCGAGCCGCGCCGCTTCGACACGTACTTCTTCGTGGCCCTGCTGCCGGAGGGGCAGCGCACCCGGGACGTCTCCGGCGAGGCCGACCACACCCTCTGGGCCCGGCCGGCGGACGCGGTGGCCCGGGCGGCGGCGGGCGAGCTGACGATGCTGCCGCCGACGGCGGTGACCCTGGCCCAGGTGGCCGCGTGCGCCGACCTGGCCGGCGTCGTCCGCGCGGCGGCCGACCGCGACGCCGCGACCCCGGTCACCCCGCGCCTCGACGAGCCCGCCGGCGGCGAGCCCCGCTTCGTGCTGTCCTGACGGCGGGCCGGCGCGGATCCCGGTGGCGGACGGCCCCGGGAGGGGCCGGTTCCCACCAGGATCCGCGCCGGCCGGCCGGGCGTCAGCCGAAGCGGCCGGTGATGTAGTCCTCGGTCTTCTTCACGCCGGGGTTGCTGAAGATCTTCTGCGTGTTGTCGTACTCGATGAGGCGGCCCGGGTCGCCGGTCTTCTCGATCGAGAAGAAGGCGGTCCGGTCCGAGACCCGGGCGGCCTGCTGCATGTTGTGCGTGACGATGATGATGGTGAACTTGTCCTTGAGCTGGAACATCAGGTCCTCGATGGCCAACGTGGAGATCGGGTCGAGCGCCGAGCAGGGCTCGTCCATCAGCACCACCTGCGGCTCGACGGCGATCGTCCGGGCGATGCAGAGCCGCTGCTGCTGACCGCCGGAGAGGCCCGCGCCGGGCTTGCCGAGCCGGTCCTTCACCTCGTCCCAGAGGTTGGCCGAGCGGAGCGCCCGCTCGGCCGCCTCGTCCAGGATCGACTTCTTCCGGACGCCGTTGAGCCGCAGCCCGGCCACCACGTTCTCGAAGATGCTCATGGTGGGGAACGGGTTCGGCCGCTGGAAGACCATGCCGATCATGCGCCGGACGGCGGTGACGTCCACGTCGCGGTCGTAGATGTCCTGGTCGTCGATGGTCAGGCTGCCCTCGACCCGGGCGCCGGGGAGCACCTCGTGCATCCGGTTGATCGACCGCAGGAAGGTCGACTTGCCGCAGCCGGACGGGCCGATCAGGGCGGTGACGGTCTTCGGCTCGACGGTCAGGTTGATGTCCTCGATCGCCTTGAAGCCGCCGTAGTAGGCGCTGACGTTCTCCGCTTCGATGCGCTTGGCCATGGTGGTGGTACCTCCGGGGTTCATCGGCCGAGCCGGTTGCGACGGGCCAGCAGCTTCGCCGCGACGGTCAGGATCAGCACGAGGGCGACCAGGGTCAGTGCCGCGGTCCACGCCCGCGCCGGCGCGTACCGGGACGCGTCGCCGGCCTGCTGGTAGACGAAGAGGGCCAGCGACGACTGGTTGTCCTCGAACGGGTTGAAGTTGATCGCCGCGCCGCCGCCGGCGACGAGCAGCACCGGGGCGGTCTCGCCGGCGGCGCGGGCGATGGCGAGCATGACGCCGGTGACGATGCCCGGCAGCGCGGTCGGCAGCACGACCCGCAGGATGGTCTTCCACTTCGGCACGCCGAGGGCGTACGCCCCCTCGCGCAGCGGCGCCGGGACGAGACGCAGCATCTCCTCGGTGGAGCGGACCACGGTGGGCAGCATCAGCACGCTCAGGGCGAGCGCGGCGGCGAAGCCGGAGAAGCTCGGCCGGCCGTCGTTGAACCACGGCGAGACGACCAGCACCCAGAACGCCAGCACGAACAGGCCGGCGACGATCGACGGGACGCCCGTCATCACGTCCACGAAGAACCGGATCGCGAAGGCGAACCGGCCCCGGCCGTACTCGACGACGTAGATCGCGCAGAGGATGCCGAGCGGGACGGTGATCAGGGCGGCGATGCCGACCTGCTGGAGCGTGCCGACGATCGCGTGGTACGCCCCGCCGTTCGGGTCCCGCGCCCCGATGTTGTTCATCGAGGTGAGGAAGAAGTCGCCGTCCAGCCGCTCGGCGCCCTTGCTGACCAGGGTCCAGACCACCGAGGCCAGCGGCAGGACGGCCAGCACGAACGCCGAGTGGATCAGCGCGCTCCAGGTGCGGTTGCGGGCCGACCGGCGCCCCTCGACCCGGTTCGCCGCGACGAAGAGGCCGGCCAGGTAGAGCAGCGCGCCGAGCACCACGACCAGCACCGGGCCGCCGGTTCCGGTGCCGTACACGAGGGCGGCGGCGAGCAGCAGGGCGGCGGCGGCGATGGCGGGTGCGGCGTACCTCGGCAGCCGCCGGGCCTTGAGGGTGGGCGGCTGCGCGGGCGGACGGGTGCCGCGCGACGCGAGGGTGGTGGTGGTCATGCGGCCGACTCCGTGAACTCCCGGCGGCGGTGGATGATCGCCCGCGCCGTGATGTTGACGATCAGCGTGATGGCGAAGAGCACCAGACCCGACGCGATCAGCGCGCCCCGACCGGTGTCGTTCGCCTCGCCGAACGTGTTGGCGATGTTGGCGGCGATGGTGTTACCACCGCTCTCGACCAGGTTGAACGAGATGTCGAAGGTGATGCCGAGGGTCATCGCCAGGGCGATGGTCTCGCCGAGCGCGCGGCCCAGGCCGAGCATCACCGCGGCGACGATGCTGGGGCGGCCGTAGGGCAGCACCGCGGTGCGGATCATCTCCCAGCGGGTGGCGCCGAGGGCGAGGGCGGCCTCCTCGTTGGCGGTCGGGGTCTGCGTGAACACCTCGCGGGAGAGTGAGGTGATGATCGGCAGCACCATGATCGCCAGGACCAGCGCGCCCAGCATGATGGACTTTCCGAACGGGCCGTCGCCGCCGAAGATCGGGATCCACCCGAAGTAGGTGTTCAGCCAGGCGGAGAAGTCGCGGACGGGGTTGATGAAGACGTCCCGCCCCCAGAGGCCGAAGACGACGCTGGGCACCGCCGCCAGCAGGTCGATCAGGAAGCCCAGGGTGGTGCCGAGGCGGCGCGGGGCGTAGTGCGACAGGTAGAGCGCGATCCCCAGGGCCACCGGCACCGCCATCAGCAGGGCCAGGGCGGAGCTGAGCACGGTGCCGAAGGCGAGCGCGCCGATGCCGAACTTCGGCTCCGCGTCGTTGGGGAACCAGCCCTCGAACGTCCAGAAGCTCTCGGTGTTGGCTCCCAGCGCCGGCACGGCCTTGGCGACCAGGAAGACCGCGATCGCGGCGATGATGGCCAGGACGGCGACGCCGGCGGCCAGGGTCAGGCCCCGGAAGGCCCGTTCGGCGCCGAAGGCCCGGGCCCGCGGCAGCGCGCCGCCGCCGCCCAGCCCGGCCCCGCCCGGGGTACGGGTGGGAAGTGGTGCCTCGGCCGGACGCGCCGAGGCACCGACGGGCCGGGCGTGACCTTCGGTCACGCGGGTCCCGCCGGTGCCGGCGTCGGCCGAGCGGTGCGGGGTTTCACCCATCTGCTCGCTCGCTTCGAGTTGAGGTGGTGGTGACGGTGTCGGTGTCTCAGCCGGGTCAGGCGAGGTTCTTGACCGCGGTCTCGACCTTGGCGCGGACCGACTCGGGCAGCGGGGCGTAGCCCAGCTCGGTCAGGTCGGCCTGGCCCTCGGTGCTGGCGGCGTGGCCGAGGAAGCCCTTGACCAGCGGCAGCTTGTCGGCGGGCAGGCCCTTCGAGCAGACGATCTCGTAGGTCACCAGGACGATCGGGTACGCCCCGGCCTCCTTGGTGTTGTAGTCGATCTTCATCTTGAGGTCGTCGCCCCGGCCGACCACCTCGGCGCCGGCGATGGTCTTGCCGGCCGACTCGGCGGTCAGCGCGACGAACTCACCCGCGCCGTTGCCGACCTTGGCGGTCTTCAGGCCGCCGTTCTCGGCGTACGACCACTCGACGTAGCCGATGGTGCCGTCCTGGTTCTTGATGGCGCTGGCCACGCCGTCGGACTTGGCCGCACCGGTGCCGCCCGGGGCCTTCCACTCCTTGGCCTTGCCGAAGGTCCAGTCGGACGCGGCGGTCTTGGTGAGGAAGTCGGTGAAGTTGTCGGTGGTGCCGGAGGAGTCCGAGCGGTGCACCGCGTTGATGGCGGTCGACGGCAGCTTGACGTCGGGGTTGTCGGCCTTGACGGCCGGGTCGTCCCACCTGGTCACCTTGCCGGCGAAGATCTTCGCCAGGGTGGCCGGCTTGAGCTGGAGGTTGTCCACGCCGTTGACGTTGTAGGCGATGGCGACCGGGCCGATCACCATCGGCAGGTTGATGGCCGCGCCGCCGACGCACTTGGCGTCGGCCTTCGGCTGCTCCTCCTCCTTGAGGGCGGAGTCCGAGCCGGCGAAGTCGGCGGTGCCGGCGATGAAGGCCTGGATGCCGGCGCCCGAACCAGACGGCTCGTAGTTGATCTTCGCGCCGGAGCACTTCTGCTGGTACGCCTTGATCCACTCGTCCATGGCGTTCTTCTGCGCCGAGGAACCCTGGGCGTTCAGCGTGCCGGTGGCGCAGTCGGCGGCGACCGAACCGGAGGCGGAGGCGCTGCTCCCGGGCTCGTTGTTGTCCGAGCCGCATGCGCTGAGAGCGAGCGTCGCGGTAAGAGCGAGGCAGGCGAGGGTGCCGTGCCGCTGGAGCTTCACCTGAGGGGTTTCCCTTCACGTCTGACTTCGCACCCGGATTGGGGGCCCGGGGTGCCGGCGCTGACCGGCTGGCCCAAAAGCTAGGAGGGCCAGGTAGCCGGATCGCCGGTCACACGTGAACGCGAGGTGAACAGGTGCGGCAGTGCGGGTGACCGCTCGCTGAGGGTGAGTTGTCCGCTGGGTGAACTCGGATGCCTCTGTCAGAAGTATGGGGATTTTCCCGGTTGGCCGTCATCCCGCCGACACGCGGCCGTCACCCGACGGTGATCGGCCGCCCGGCCGCGCCGTTCCGGGCCCGCCGCGCCGGGCGGCGGACCCGGAACCGGATCGCGCGGTCAGGCCGACTGGTAGTTCACGTGCGCGGACCAGCGGGCGAAGCCGAGCCGCTCGTAGAGGGCCACCGCGGCCGTGTTCGACTCGTCGACGTAGAGCATCACGCGGTCCAGGCCCCGGCGGTCCCGCAGGTACGCCAGGCCGGCCGAGGTCAGCGCCCGGCCCAGCCCGCCGCCGTGCGCCGCCGGGTCCACCCCCAGCACGTAGACCTCGCCGATCCGGGCCGAGCCGGGCCGCTCGTGGACCTTCGTCCAGTGGAAGCCGCGCAGCCGCCCGGTGGCCGCCTCGACGGCGACCAGGAAGCCGTCCGGATCGAACCACGGCTCGGCGAGGCGTACCCGCAGGTCGGCGGGGGACCAGCGGCCCTGCTCCGGGTGCTGGGCGAAGGCCCGCGCGTTGAGCGCCAGCCAGGCGTCGTCGTCCTCGCCCGGCCGGAACGCGCGCAGCGTCACCCCGTCCGGCAGCCGGGGCTCGGGGATCGGCGCGGTCAGCGGCCGGCGCAGCTGCCAGAGCACCCGTGCCCGGCGCAGGCCCAGGTCGACGCCGAGCGCGGCGGCGGACGGGTGGTCGCCGTGCGCCCAGACCCGCAGCGGGCCGGTCGCCGCCGCCAGGACGCCCCGGGCCAGGGCCCGGCCCGTCCCGCGCCGCCGGTACGCCGGATGCACCGCCAGCTCCACCCCCGTCCCGGCGTCGCCGTCGGTGGTGTCCAGGTGGGCGTAGCCGGTCAGGACGCCGTCGGCGGTCCGCGCGCTCAGGTGCACCGCGGCCGCGTCCGGGTCCCGCAGCCGGAGCAGGACGTGCTCGTCGAACGGGTCGGCGCCGTCGGCGTCGCCGGCGGCCCGCGCGAGGGCGAGCACGTCGGCGACCTCCGCGGGGCCGAGTCGGTCGGTCCGGGTCACCTGGGGGCTGGTCGGTTCGGCGCTGCTCATGCCGTCACGGTAGTCCCGTCGACCGCCGGCGACGCTCGTGTCGGCCCGCTCCGCCGGGCGCTGTAGCGGGCGTCACGGTCCCCCGGCGCGCCTCACGTCCCGCCGTCGGGGAGCGCCGCAACCTGGAACCGGCCGGCCAGGCCCGGCAGGATCCGGTACAGCGCGTCCACTGTGCCCTGCCGGTTGCCGCCGGCGTCGTGCAGGAGCACGACCGAGCCGGGCCCGACTCCGGTGAGGACGGTCGCGGCGATCCGCCCGGCGCCCGGCGCCGACCAGTCCGACGGGTCCACCGTCCAGTGCAGCGGCGTCATGCCGAGCTCCCGGGCCACCGACACCACCGAGCCGGTCCACGCCCCGCCGGGCTGGCGATAGTAGGCGATCGGGACCCCGGGCGCGGCCGCGTGGATCGCCTCGCTGGTGCGCAGCAGGTCCGCCCGGATCGCCTCCGGCGACCGCCGCCCGAGGGTGACGTCGTGGTTCCAGCTGTGGTTGCACAGGGTGTGCCCGTCGGCCACGATCGCCCGGATCAGGTCGGGGTGGTTCTGCGCGTTCTCGCCCACCACGCAGAACGTGGCCCGGACGTGGTGCTCGCGGAGCGCGGTGAGCACCTGCGGCGTGTACTGCGGATCCGGGCCGTCGTCGAACGTCAGCGCGACGAGCGAGGTGCCGCTGGTGGTCTGGGTGCCGAACGGGCCGTCGGCCCCGGTGGCGCCGGGCGCCTCGCTCGGCTCGGCGCCGCCGTCCTGTCCGGCCTCGGCCGGCGCGGAGGTGTGCTCCCCGCCCGGCGTGCGTCGGGGCAGGTCATCGGCCGGCGGCTGGTCGGCGTAGTGCGGGCCGGTGGCGCTCGTCGTCACGCTCCCGGCGGGCGGGTCGGGCACCAGGCTGCGCCCGAGCGCGTACGCCGTGCCGAGCAGTGCGGTCACCACCAGGACGACGAGGCCGACGGTGCGCGCGGCGGAGGGCCCCCGCGCCAGTGCCCCCGACCGTGCCGAACCGCCGCCCCCGTGGTCGATGCGCACGCCGCCGCCTCCCTCTCTGCCCGGCAAACCCGGCAGTCAGAATAGAGCCGGCAAGACGAGCAAAAAGGGCATATGGGGAATAGGGCCCGGAACGGATGCGGGGTCAGGCCGGCAGCGGGACGTGCTCGGCGTCCGGCAGCGACCGTGACGGCGGCACGACGAACTTGTAGCCCACCTGCCGCACCGTGCCGATCATGGACTCGTACTCGGAGCCGAGCTTCGCCCGCAGCCGCCGGACGTGCACGTCGACCGTGCGGGTGCCGCCGAAGTAGTCGTAGCCCCAGACCTCGCGCAGGAGCTGGTCCCGGGTGAACACCCGGCCGGGGTGCTGGGCCAGGAACTTCAGCAGCTCGAACTCCTTGTAGGTCAGGTCGAGCGGCCGACCCTTGAGCTTGGCGGCGTACGTGTCCGGGTCGATGGTCAGCTCGCCGGCGCGGATCGAGCCCCCGGCGCCGGAGGTCGCGTTGCTCAGTCGGCCGACCGCCAGCCGCAGCCGGGCCTCCACCTCGGCCGGGCCGGCGGCGGCGAGGATGACGTCGTCGACGCCCCAGTCCGCGTTGAGCGCGATGAGACCCGCCTCGGTGACCACCGCGACCAGCGGCACCCCGAGCCCCGTGGCGTGCAGCATCCGGCAGGTGGCCCGGGCCTCGCTCAGCTCGGAGCGGGCGTCGACCAGCACCGCGTCCGGACTGGGGCCGGCGACCAGGGTGCGGACGTCGCGCGGCGCGGTGCGGACCGAGTGCGGCAGCAGGTCGAGCGCCGGCAGCACAGCGGACGGCTCGCCTGCGCGCGCGGTAACCAGCAGCAGGATCTCCACGATCACCTCCGTCCCGGCGGCCGTCGGCCGCGCGCGACCAGCGCGCCCCCGCGTGGGATGTGGCGCTGAGAAACTTGCGTGGGTCCCGGCGTCGCTGACGGGCGGGTAACGGCTTGAGCGTAACGGATGGCCCCGGCTTCACCTCCGCGTCGTTTCCTGTTTGCCCGACTTGCCCGTGAACGCGCCGCAGGTTTTAACGTTGCCGAAACCGTGACCTCCGCGCCGGCCGGCCGGTCTGGCACGATCGGGGCGTGTTTCCCTCCAGCTCGCCCGAGACCGGCCGCGACCCGTGGCCCGACGGGCCCCACCCGGGCCCGGCGGAGCCGTCCCGCGGCCAGCCGCCGGCGCCGCGCAGCGGGCCGGCCACCGACGACGACGGCGGCCGCCGGGAGCGCGGCGGGCCGCGTCGGGCCCGCCGTGGCGGCGAGCCGCCGCGCCGGCCCGACGACGAGGCGGACGCCGAGCCGGACGAGGAGGAGATCGAGCCCGTCGAGGTGCGGCGCCAGCTCGCGCTCTCCGTCGCCGGGTTCGCGCTCCTGCTCGGGGTCGGCCTGGTGCTCGGGGCGCAGACCTCCGGCCCGGGCCACCGGCTGCCGTTCGCGGGCATCATCCTCGGCGTGCAACTGCTCTTCGTGCTGGCCTGGACGATGGCCATGCGGCCGCCCGCGCTGCTGCTGGTCGCCCTGGTCAGCGCGGCGGCCGCGGTGGCGGCCGACGTCGCCGCCGTGCAGACGGGCATCGCCGGCCTGGCGCCGCTGGGCTACGTCGCGGCGGGCGGCTTCCTCCTCGGGGTGCTCGGCCAGCTCGTCCGCCGGGTCGACCGCGTGCGGGTGACCGACTCGCTGGGCGGCACCCTGCTGATCGTGGTGGGCGTCGTCGCCTTCGCCACCCTGATCACGCTCAGCCGGATCCCGGCCGGCACCCAGGCCATCACCGTCTGCCTCACCGCCAGCGGGGTCGCGCTCACCGTCGCCCGGCTCACCGACGCGGTGGCGCCGTGGCCGCGGCTGGCACCGCAGGTGCCCCGGGGCGCGGCCGGCGTGGTCGGCGGCGCGATGGTCGGCACGCTGGTCAGCGCCGTCCTCGGCAGCTACCTGGTGACGCCCTTCACGCCGACGAAGGCCGCGATCATCGGGCTGGTCGCGGCGGTCGCCGCCGTGCTTGCCGACCTCGCCGTGGGGTACGCCGAGGCGGGCCGCCTGATGGCGGGGGAGCTGCCGACGATGTGGGTCGCCCGGCACATGCAGGGGCCGCTCGGCGGCTTCGCCCTCGCCGCGCCGGCCGCGTACGCCATGTGCAAGCTCGTTCTCTGACCCGGCGGTTGAGCTTTTCCCCGTTCGGGTACCACCGGGAGGCCGCGGTGCGGCACTCGGGCACTCACGACAGGAGGCGGCGTGGCGCAGGATCACACGTACGAGGAGCGGCCCCGTCGACGCGGGCGCAAGGTGCTCGTCACCCTCGTCGTACTGCTCCTCGTGCTGGGCGGCCTGATCGTGGTGGCCGACCGGGTCGCGGCCGGCGTGGCCGAGCGGGCCATCGCCGACCAGATCCGGCAGGAGATCGCCAAGCAGGGGGCGCAGTCCTCGGCGCCGCAGGTCGAGGTCGGCGGCTTCCCGTTCCTGACCCAGGTGCTCGACGGCCGCTACGAGCGCATCACCATCGGGCTGCGGGACGTGCAGGGCCCGGTGCAGGGCGACGTCGTCGCGCTGCCGAAGCTCGACGTGGACGCCCGCAACGTCCGTGCCTCGCTGGACACGATCCGCTCCGGACAGGGCGACGTGGTCGCCGAGACCGTCGACGGCACCGGCACCATCAGCTACGACAGCCTCGCCAAGCTGCTCGACCGCCCGGGGCTGACCCTCGGCGAGCAGGGCGGCCGGCTCGCCGTCACCGCCCCGGTCGACATCCTCGGCCAGCGGCTCACCGTGACCGGCACCGCCGACATCACGGTCGGCGACCAGGGGCAGGTGGCGCTGCGCTTCAACGACCTGAACGCCGAGGGCCTGCCCAACCTGCCGCTGGCCCGGACGCTGCTCAACAACTACGCCAAGAGCATCTCGATCGACGTGCCCCTGCCGGAGCTGCCGTTCCAGCTCGCCGTGCGGGAGGTCCGGCCGCTGCCCGAGGGGCTGGCCGTGACCGCGGACGCGAAGAACGTGCCGATCAACTCCGCCATGGGCTGAGGCCCGCCGGCACCCCGCCGACCGCGCCGCCGGCGCCCCGCCGACCGCGCCGCCGGTGTCCCGGATGCTGGTCGGCCGGATGGCGTACCCCGGCGTGGCTGGTAGGCTCCCTGCCCATGGGGACGCTCCTCACCAAACGGCGCGCGGTCGACCTGTGCCGCGTGGCCACCTGCCTGTGTCGCCCCGTCATCTGACGGCGGGGCTGTCCTCGGCTGCCTGACGCAGCCAGTGGCACTCAGGGTCCGCGTACCCCCGGTGCTCTCCCACCGAACGCCCGGCAGCGGCGCCGTCGCACGAACCCGTGATCCGTTTCCTCGCTATGGGTCCCGCGCGTGGTGCGACAACCATCTTCAGCGTTCTCCGCGCGCAGGCTCACCATCCATCCTCACCAGGGAGTGATCTGATGAGTCGCGACACCGCACTCGTCTCGGCCGAGTGGGCCGAGAAGAACATCGACGCCCCGGGCGTCGTCTTCGTCGAGGTCGACGAGGACACCTCGGCCTACGACACCGGCCACATCGCCGGCGCGATCAAGCTCGACTGGAGGACCGACCTCCAGGACCCGGTGCGCCGGGACTTCGTCAACAAGGCCCAGTTCGAGGCGCTGCTCTCCGAGCGCGGCATCGCCAACGACGACACCGTCATCCTCTACGGCGGCAACAACAACTGGTTCGCCGCGTACGCGTACTGGTACTTCAAGCTCTACGGCCACGGCGACGTCAAGCTGCTCGACGGCGGCCGCAAGAAGTGGGAGCTGGACGCCCGCCCGCTGGTGACCGACGCGGTGGCCCGCCCGAAGACCCAGTACGTCGCGCAGGAGCCGGACACCTCCATCCGGGCCTTCCGCGACGAGGTCGTGGCCGCGATCGGCACCAAGAACCTGGTCGACGTGCGCAGCCCCGACGAGTTCGCCGGCCGGCTGCTCGCCCCCGCCCACCTCCCCCAGGAGCAGGCGCAGCGGGCCGGGCACATCCCCACCGCCATCAGCGTGCCGTGGTCGAAGGCGGCCAACGAGGACGGCACCTTCAAGTCCGACGACGAGCTGCGCAGGATCTACGCCGACGCCGGCCTCGACGACAGCCGCGAGACCATCGCCTACTGCCGGATCGGCGAGCGCTCCTCGCACACCTGGTTCGTGCTCCAGGAGCTGCTCGGGCACCGCAACGTGAAGAACTACGACGGTTCCTGGACCGAGTACGGCTCGCTCGTCGGCGTGCCGGTCGCGCTCGGCGACGAGCCCGGGGAGGCCTGAGCCATGACCGCACCCACCGCTGCCGGCTGCGCCGCCCCCGACCAGTCCGCCCCGCTGCCCGCGAGCCTGGACCTGGAGAAGGAGACCGTGATCACCGGTGTCGTCCGGTCCGCCGCGGGCGAGGCCGTTCCGGGCGCGTACGTCCGGCTGCTCGACTCGACCGGTGAGTTCACCGCCGAGGTGGTGACCTCGCCGGCCGGCCAGTTCCGGTTCTTCGCCGCGCCGGGCGAGTGGACCCTGCGGGCGCTCTCCCGGCACGGCAACGGCGACACCGCCGTGACCGCCGCCCGGGGCGTCAACGAGGTGGCCGTCACGGTCGCCTCCTGACCCGCGCTCCGACCGGCCCGTGGCCCGCCCCTCCCCGGAGGGCGCGGGCCACGGCCGTGTCCGGGCGGTCGTCACCGGAGGGCGCGGGCCACGGCCGTGTCCGGGCGGTCGTCACCGGAGGGCGCGGGCCACGGCCGTGTCCGGGCGGTCGTCACCGGCGTGACACGATGGCCCCGTGAACGGTGTCGTAGCGGCGGGGCAGGCCCCGTCGACCGGTCCCGACCGGCCGGCGTCCCGGCGGCGGTGGCTGCCCTGGCTGCTCGCCGCCACCGTGGCGTGGGCCGTGCTGCTGGCGGCGCTCACCTGGACGTCGGTGCGGGACGACCCGCCGACTGTGCGGGAGCAGCGCACCCTGTCCGAGGCCGGCCCGGTCGTCGACCGCGCCGTCGGCGAGTTGGTCAGGGCGGCCGGAGACACCGCCGTGCTGACCCCGCCCGAGGTCGAGCGGGGTTGTCGCGTCACCCCGTTCGCCGACGGCGCCGTCCTGACCCGGGGCGTGGCCGTCTTCGTCCCCGTCGGCCTGGAGCGCAGGCTGCTGGAGCGGGTCGCCGACCGGCTTCCCGGGAGCTGGCGGGCCGGCGTCCGGGCGACCTCCGACGACGGCCCCAGGCTGCGCGCCGACGCGGGCGAGTTCGTCACCGTCTCCGGGGGCGTCGAGGCGGACGGCCTCGTCCGGCTCACCGTCGACACGGGCTGCCGGCCGGTCGGCGACGGCTACGCCACGCCGGCGCTCGGCGCGGACGGCGCGGAGACCGAGGCCCTGGCCGGGGCGCTGCGGGCGCTCGGCGGCCCGCCGGCGACGACCCCGGAGCTGCTCGTCGCCCCCTGCCCCACCGGCGGCACCGCGCGCACCGCCCGTGCCGCCGGCGTCGCGGCCCCGGCGTCGCCGGCCGCCGCGCTCGCCGAGGTCGCCCGCGTCCCGATGCTGGACACCGCGCAGGCGTACGCCTACCGGCGCGGCGGCGCCATGGTCGTCGCCGACCTCTCGGGCGACCTGGTCGTCGTCTCGGTCAACACCGGCTGCCCCGGCTGACCCGAGCCGTCAGCGGTGCGGGTGGTCGTGCGGGGTGCGACTGCGCCCCAGGGCGTCGACGTGGCCCCAGCGGCCCGGGATGTCCAGCAGCTCCACCCGCCCCATCCCCTCCGGCACGGCCGGATCGATGATCAGGTGCTCGCCCTGCGGCTCCAGCCCCAGCATCACCCGGAGCAGCAGCAGCGGCGTCCCCGCCGACCACGCCTGCGGGCTGCACGCGGTCGGATACTCCACCGGATACTCGGTGAGGTCGCGCTCGTAGCCGGCGAAGGCCTCCGGCAGCCGCCCGTCGAAGAACCGCGACGCGGCCAGCATCGCCTCGCAGATCTGGCCGGCCTCCCGGCGGAACCCGTAGCGCCACAGGCCCCAGGCGATCAGTGAGTTGTCGAACGGCCACACGGTCCCCACGTGGTAGCCGACCGGGTTGTACCGCCCCTGGTCGTCGGCGAGCGTCCGGACCCCCCAGCCGGAGAAGAGCCGGGGGCCGAGCAGGTGCTCGGCGATCCGTCCGGCCCGCGACTCGTCGACGATGCCGCTCCAGAGCAGGTGCCCGATGTTCGAGCTGAGCGCGTCCACGTGCCGGCCGTCGGCGTCGAGGGCCAGCGCGTAGTACTCGCCCTCCGGGATCCAGAAGTCCCGGTTGAACCGCATCTTCAGCTCGGCCGCCTCCCGCTCCAGCCGCTCGGCGTACGCGGGGTCGCCCCAGAACGTCCGGGCCAGCCGCGCGCCGCGGATCTTCGCGTCGTACGCGTACCCCTGGAGTTCGCAGGTGGCGCGGGGAAACCCCGGCAGGCGCCCGTCGCGGAACGAGATAGCGTCCCAGGAGTCCTTCCAGCACTGGTTCTGCAGCCCGCTGTCGGGATTGCGGGTCCGATACCAGAGGTATCCGGTGCCCAGCAGGTCGCCGTACGTGTCGATCCAGGCGAGCGCGGCGCGGGCGTGCGCCTCCAGTTGCCGTACCAGCCGGGCGTCGCCGGTCCACCGCTCGTACTCGTCGAGCAGGATGACGAACAGCGGGGTGGAGTCGGCCGACCCGTAGTACGGCGAGTGGGGCTGCTCCTCGAAGCCCGCCGTCTCGCCGTAGCGCAGCTCGTGCAGGATCTTTCCCGGCTCCTCGTCGCGGAAGTCGTCGATCCGGTGCCCCTGGAGGCCGGCCAGCATCATGATGGTCGCCGGGATCAGCTCCGGCAGGAACGGCACCACCTGGAGCGAGGTGATGATGCTGTCCCGGCCGAAGAGGGTCATGAACCACGGCAGGCCGGCGGCCATCAGGCGCACGCCGAGGGCGATCGACTCGTAGCGCAGCGCCGCCAGGTCGTTCAGGCTCTGCCGGTACGCCCCGGCCAGCGGCTCGCAGTCGCAGCCGAGCTTCGGCGCCCGCTCGATCAGCTCGTCCTGGTCGCGGCGGATCGCGGTCGGGCTGCGACTGCCACCGTAGAGCGGCAGGTTGGCCCGGATGTCCTCGCCGCGCGCCCCGTAGACGACGGTCGACACGCGCAGCCGGGTCGTCCACTCGCTGTGCGGGCCGACCCGGATCCGGAAGGTCATCCCGGCGATCCCGATGTCGGCGGGGGCGCTGGTGCTGATCACGGTCTCCCGGTGGAAGCCCTCGCGGCGGTAGGTGAGGCGCAGGTCGCTGTCGCCGGTGGTGGCGACGGTGCGGCCCTTCTTCCGCCGGACGTGCTTGATCTCGAACACGTCCGCGAAGTCGGCCCCCATGTCGAGGCGGACGGTGAACTCCATCTCCTTCCCGGAGTGGTTGAGCAGGGTCAGTTCCTCCTGGAAGCTGCCGCCGATGGCGCGACTGCGGATCACCGAGACCTTCGCGTCGAGGTAGTGGGTCGGTTCGCCGGGGACCAGGAAGAACCGGGTGCGGTAGGACTCCGCGTCGTCGACGGAGAGGGCGTGCAGCCGTTCGCCGTCGACGGTCAGGATCCAGGTGGAGAGGAACCGGGTGTCGAACGAGAAGAGCCCGGTCGGGAAGTCGAGGGACGGCTCGATGTCCCCGTGCCGGTCGCTGACCAGGAAGGTGTTGCCGTCCAGGATGCTGACCAGGTCCTTCACCGCAGCCGCCCGGCCTGCTCGCGGGCGACCGCGCGGGGGTCCCGGGTGCCGGGCGGTTCGGGGAAGAACCGCCGGAAGGCCAGGAGGAGCCCGACGTCGCCGCTGAAGCTGCTCTCGTTGCGCAGCACCGACGAGATCGCCTGGGCCTGCCCGGTCACGAGCCGGTCGAACAGCTCCTCGCTGGTGTACCAGATCGCGTCGGCGGGCCCCCGCTGGCGGCTCACCTCGATCGTCCCCGGCGCCAGCCGGACCACCCAGTGCAGCGTCTGGTTGCCGCGGGCGAGGTCGATCTGCATCGTCCCGCTCACCGGACTGTGGAGCACGTCCGGGGCGCGCGCCGGCAGTGATTCGAAGAACCGCTCCGTCGCCTCGGTCACATCCGAATCGTAGGCATTAGCCCGAGTTGTCGGGCCGGTATCGGGGCGGCGGTCGTCAGTAGACCAGCGCCTGGGCGCCCTCGGCCATCGCCTCCTCGACGAAGACCGCCGCGCCGGCGATGCGCACCCCCGGCAGCACGTCGTCCGGGCCGATGTCCCGCCGGGCGGCGCACTGGGTGCAGGCGGTCACCGTGCCGGTGGTGAGGATCACGTGCAGCAGCTCGGCCAGCGGCGCCGAGTGCGGCAGCTCGAACTCCTGCGCCCGGCCCGGCAGCGCGAACCAGGTCGACTCCCCGGTGAGCCAGAGCGACACGTGCACGCCGGCGGCGGCCGCGGTGGCGGCGACGGTGAAGGCCTGGGCGCAGCGCTCGGGGGAGTCGCCCCCGGCGGTGGCCTTGACGACGAGAGTGCGGGCCATGGGGCCCAGCATAGGATGGTCGCGATGGTTACCGAGATCGGGTTCGTCAGCCTGCTGGTCGCCGGCCTGGGCGCGCTCGCCGGTGGCCTGGTCTACCTGGCCGTACGCATGTCGAGAGGACGCTGGTGAGCGCGAGGAGTGTGCCGGGTCTGCGAGC
>NZ_JBSGDY010000004.1:0-28538 GCF_053602615.1 Micromonospora sp. NPDC004336 | reverse complement strand
GCCCCGCAGTCGCGAACGAAGGTGGCTCGGTGAGCGCGAGGAGTGTGCCGGGTCTGCGAGCCCCGCAGTCGCGAACGAAGGTGGCTCGGTGAGCGCGAGGAGTGTGCCGGGTCTGCGAGCCCCGCAGTCGCGAACGAAGGTGGCTCGGTGAGCGACGAGAATCCCCTGCAGCCGCCGCCGTGGCTGAACGCGCCGCCGGTCGACCCGTACCCCTTCGAGGAGAGTCACGACCTGCGGGTGGGCCCGAAGCTGCACCCGTCGCTGGACGGCCTGCTGCCCTACGTCGGGGTGTGGCGCGGCCGTGGCCGGGGCGGCTTCCCCACCATCGAGGACTTCGACTACGCGCAGGAGATCCGGATCAGCCACGACGGCCGGCCGTTCCTGTTCTACGAGTCGCGCGCGTGGATCCTGGACGAGCAGAGCAGGCCGGTCCGTCCCGCGGGGCGTGAGGTCGGCTGGTGGCGGCCGGTGATGGACGGCGACCGGGTCACCGACGAGCTGGAAGCGTTGATGACCACCCCGACCGGGGTGATGGAGCTGCACATCGGCAAGCGCAAGGGCACCCAGCTCGAGTTCGTGACCGACGCGGTGGTCCGCACGGCCACCGCCAAGGAGGTTACCGCCGGGCACCGCCTCTTCGGCATCGTCGAGGGCGCGCTGCTCTACGCCCAGGAGATGGCCGCCGTCGGCCACGGGCTCTCCCCGCACCTCTCCGCCCGCCTCACCCGCGTGGCCGGCTGACCCCTACGCCCGTACGCCCGCGCCCGCCCGGCAGGCCCGCGCGCCCGGCACTCCGCGCGCCGCAGGCCTGGCACGCCCGCGCGTTCGCGTTGCCTCGGCACCCGCGTGGCCGGCTGACCGCACGCCCGCGCCCCGCCGCACCGGCGGGGCGCGACGGCGTCGGCCGCCGGACGATGCGGGCGGACGGTGCCCGGCTGGCGGACGGTTCTGCGCTGGCGGGCGGTGCCGGGCTGGCGGACGGTGCCCGGCTGGCCGACGGTGCCCGGCTGGCGGACGGTGCCCGGCTGGCGGACGGTGCCCGGCTGGCGGACGGTGCCCGGCTGGCCGACGGTGCCCGGCTGGCCGACGATGCCCGGCTGGCCGACGATGCCCGGCGGGCCCGGCGGTCAGGGCACGGGGAAGCCCAGCAGGGACTGGAGGGCGGGCGTGCGCGCGCAGCGGCGCAGCGGGACCGCGTCCAGGGTGCGGACCTCCGCCAGGCCCCGGACGGACGAGGTGAGCCAGACCCCGTCGGCGCGGCGCAACTCGGCCGGGGTGACCAGGCGCTCGTCGGCGCGCAGGCCCAGCGCGTCGGCGTGGGCGAGGAGCCAGGCGGCGGTCACCCCCGGCAGGACGCCGGTCTCGGCGGCCGGCACGGTGCAGAGGGTGTCGCCGGCCAGCCAGACCAGGTTGGCCGTCGGCCCCTCCAGGGCGTACCCGTCGGTGGAGACCCAGAGCGCGTCGTCCACCCCGTTGCGGGCGGCCCAGCGGCGGGCTGCGGTGCTCACCGCGTACGAGGTGGACTTGGTCCCGGCCGGCAGCCAGTCGAGCGCGGGGCGCGCCCGCGCCGCGACGCCGAGCGGCAGGGTCGCCACGGTGACGCCGTCCCGGCGGGCCGCCCGGGCCGCCGCCGGCACCTCGCCCAGCGTGGCGTGGACGCTCGGCGGGCCGCCGCCCTCGGGGCCCCGGGTGCAGACCAGCCGCAGCGCGCCCTCCGTCTCGGCGGGCCAGCCGGCGCTCACGGTCTCCAGCAGGTCGGCCAGCAGGCCGGCGGGGGGCAGCGCGAGCTCGACGGCCGCCGCCGCCCGGGCCAGCCGGGCCAGGTGCGCGTCGCGCAGCCACGGCCGCCCGCCCCGCAGGTGCATCGTCTCGAAGAGCCCGTCGCCGTGCAGCACGCCCCGGTCGTCGCCGCGCAGCACCGGCTCGCCGGGCGGCACCAGCCCGCGCCCCGGTACGGCGATCCTCGACGCCACCATGACCGCCGAGCGTAGCGGCGGACCCGCCGAGGGGCGGCCGTCGTGCCGCACGGCCCGGCGCGGCGGAGACGCCGAGGGGCGGCCGGCCCGCTGGACGGCCCGGCGCGGCGGGCCCGCCGAGGGGCGGCGGGCCCGCTGGACGGACGCCCGGCGCGGCGGCGGGCGGTCGAGCCGACGGCGGGCGCCTGCGGGCGAACTATGATCGAACGGTGTCCGAATCCTCCCTCGCGGAAATGCTCCGCGCCCGTGGGCTGCGGCTGACGGCGCAGCGGCAACTGGTCCTCCAGGCCGTGCTGGACCTGGGGCACGCCACCCCGGAGCAGGTGCACACAGCCGTCCGGGAGGTGGCCGCGGGGGTCAACATCACCACCATCTACCGCACGCTGGAGCTGCTGGAACGGCTCGGCCTGGTCACCCACACCCACCTCTCGCACGGTTCGCCGACCTATCACGCGGCCGGCGAGGACCAGCACGTCCACCTGGTCTGCCGGGAGTGCGGCGGGATCGACGAGATCGATCCGGAGCTGCTGCGCCCGCTGGTCGACCAGTTGGTGCAGCAGCGTGGGTTCCGGGTGGACGTCGGCCACGTCTCCCTCTTCGGCGTCTGCGGCCGCTGCGAGAACGGGGACCCGAAATGATCGACATCGCGGGCGCGGTGAGCGTCGAGAGCATCGACGAGGCCAGCCGGGACCAGCCCGAGCCGGCGCACGCGGCGGCGGGCGTCCGGGGGGTGGCCGCGCACTACGGGGACCCGATGCGCGAGCAGCGCACCCTCGACACCGCCGTCGGCCTGGTCGACCGTTCGCACCGGGGCGTCGTCGCGGTGCCGGGCGAGGAGCGGATCGGCTGGCTGCACACCCTCACCACCCAGCACCTGGCGCAGCTCACCGCCGGCCAGGGCACCGAGCTGCTGGTGCTCGCCCCGCACGGGCACGTCGAGCAGCACGCCATGGTGGCCGAGGACGGCGTCACCACCTGGCTCGACACCGAGCCCGGCGCGACCGCCGGCCTGCTGTCGTACCTGGAGCGGATGCGGTTCTTCAGCAAGGTCGAGCCGCGCGACGTGACCGCCGAGCACGCGCTGCTCTCGCTGGTCGGCCCGGAGGCCCCCGCCGCGGTGGAGACGCTCGGCGTGACCGGGCTGGCGGCGCCCGACGTGGTCGCGGTGCCGGGCCCGAAGTTCCGCTCCGGCGAGCTGCCGCCACGGCCCACCGCGCTGTACGACGTGCGGCCGCTGCCCGTCGGCGGCTGGGCGCGCCGGGGGCCGCTGGGCGTGGACCTGCTGGTGCCCCGGGCCGCGATGGAGCAGGTGGTCACCGAGCTGCGGGGCAACGGGGTGCCGGTCGCCGGGCTGTGGGCGTACGAGGCGGTGCGGGTGGCCGCCCGGCGGGCCCGCGTCGGGGTGGACACCGACCACCGGACGATCCCGGCCGAGGTGGACCTGATCGCCCCGGCCGTGCACCTGGACAAGGGCTGCTACCGGGGCCAGGAGACCGTGGCCCGGGTGCACAACATGGGTCGGCCGCCGCGCCGGCTCGTACTCCTGCACCTGGACGGGGTGACCACCGACCAGCCGCCGGCCGCCGGCACGCCGGTGACCCTCGACGGCCGGGCGGTCGGCTTCGTCGGCACCGCCGTGCACCACCACGAGCTGGGCCAGGTCGCCCTCGCCGTGGTCAAGCGCAACGTCGCCGACGACGCCCGCCTCCTGGTCGGGGAGACCGCCGCCGCGATCGATCCGGCCTGACCGCCCAGCAGCGAAAGAATCTCTTCTTCGCGGCTCCGCGGCCGGAAAAGTTCCGGTCGACTGGCTCGCTGACCTCGGTCTAGGATCCGGGCATGACGACAGGGACGTTGATCACGGTTGCCCCCACCGGCGCGGAGTCGGCCAAGGCGGAGGTGCCGGCGCTGCCGGTGACGCTCGACGAGCTGCTGCTCACCGCCAAGGAGTGCGAGGCGCTCGGCGCCGCCGTGATCCACGTCCACATCCGCGACGACGAGGCGAGGCCCACCCTCGACCAGGGGCGGCTGCGGGAGACCGTGGCGGCGCTGCGGCAGAGCACCGACCTGATCGTGCAGCTCTCCTCCGGCGGCGCGGTGACCGACCCGGAGGCCGACCGCCTCGCCGTGCTCGACGCCGGGCCCGACATGGCCTCCTGCACGATGGGCACGCTCAACTTCGGCGACGACGTCTTCCTCAACCGCTGGGAGTTCATCGTCGACCTGCACACCCGGATGCAGGAGCGCGGCATCGTGCCGGAGTACGAGATCTTCGACCTCGGCCACCTGACCGCGTTGCAGCGGCTGCTCGGCAAGTACGGCCTGCCGGCCGGCGGGCACGTGCACGTCGACTTCGTGATGGGCGTGCCGGGCGGGATGCCGGGCACCACGGCGACGCTGGTCGCCGCCCACCAGGCGCTGCGCGACCTGCCGGAGGGCACCACCTTCTCGGCCACCGGCATCGGCCGCAGCACCATCCCGGTCATGCTGGCGTCGCTCTCGGCCGGCGGGCATCTGCGGGTCGGCATGGAGGACACGGTGACCTACGCCAAGGGGCGCCCGGTCGAGTCCAACATGCAGCTCGTGGCCCGGGCGGTCGGCTTCGCCCAGCTCGCCCAGCGGCCGCCGCTGACCACCGCCGAGGCGCGCGAGCTGCTCGGCGTGCCCGCCGCCGGCCGGTAAGCGGCGGCGCTGCCCGCACCCCTGTACGCCGGGGCGCCGATGTCCTGGTCACCCGCCCGTCGGGGGCGGCCGGGCGATCGGTACCGTCCACACCGTGGGAAAGACGTACGAGGGCGGCGTGCCGCTCGCCGAGGTGGTCCGGTCCGGGTTCGTCGAGGGCGTGCACCGGGGCTCGGTGGTGGTGCTCGACGCCGACGGCGCGACGGTGTCCGGCGCCGGGGACGTGACCTCCCCGGTCTTCCCGCGCTCGGCCAACAAGCCGATGCAGGCGGTCGGGATGCTGCGCGCCGGGCTGTCGCTGGCCGACCCCGCCGACGTGGCGCTGGTCTCGGCCAGCCACGCGGGGGAGGACTTCCACCTCGACCGGGTCGGGGCGCTGCTGGCCGGCGCCGGGCTGGCCGAGTCGGCGCTGCACTGCCCGCCGGAGCTGCCGGTGGGCGAGGAGGCCCAAACCGCCGTGCTGCGCGCCGGCGGCGGCCCCACCCGTACGCGGATGAACTGCTCCGGCAAGCACAGCGGGATGCTGCTGACCTGCCTGGCGGCCGGCTGGCCGCTCGACGGCTACTGGCGCCCGGAGCACCCGTTGCAGCAGCGGCTCCGCGACGCGGTCGAGGAGTTCACCGGCGAGCGGGCGGCGGCGGTCGGGGTGGACGGCTGCGGCGCCCCGGTGCTGGCGGTGTCGCTGACCGGGCTGGCCGGGGCGTACCTCCGGCTCGTCTCGGCGGAGCCCTGCTCCGTGGCGCGGACGGTGGCCGACGCGATGCGCGCCCACCCGCAGATCGTCGGCGGCACGCAGGCCGACGACACCCGGCTGATGCGCGGCGTCCCCGGGTTGCTGGCCAAGGTGGGCGCCGAGGGGGTCATCGCCGCGGCGGTGCCCGGGGTGGGGGCGGTCGCCCTCAAGATCGACGACGGGGCGGGCCGGGCCCGGATGCCGGTGCTGGTCTCCGCCCTGCGCCGGCTCGGGCTGGACGCTCCCGTCCTGTCCGAGTACGCCGAGGTGCCGCTCTTCGGCGGCGGCCTGCCGGTCGGGGGCGTCCGCCCTCTGTGGTGACCGCCGCCGCTGTTCGGCGGCGGCCTGCCGGTCGGAGGCGTCCGCCCCCTGTGGCGACCGCCGCCGGCGGGCGTCAGGGGAGGAAGTCGAGCAGGGCCGCGTTGACCGGGCCGGGGCGCTCCAGCGGGAGCAGGTGGGCGGCGTCCGGCACGTCCGGCAGCCGGGTCGCGTCCGGCGCCTCGGCCGCGATCCGGTCGGCGAGCCGGCTGATGTCGGGCACGTCCGCCGCGCCGGCGGTGACCAGGACGGGCATCCGCAGCTCGCCGAGGCGTCCGATCGCGGGTGGGTCCAGCTCGGCGACGTCCACCGCGCTGAGGGCCAGCTCGGCGGCGAGCGCCCGCTGGTCCATCTCGCGGGCGAAGGCGACCAGCCCGGGGTCGACGTCCTCGGGGCGACGCCCGGGGCCGACGACCCAGAAGCGCACCTCACCGGCGGCGCTCGCGGCGAAGTCCTCCGGGTCGACCTCGCCCACCAGCGTCTCCCAGAGGTCGTTGGCCTCGTCGGACCACTCGTGCCCGGAGACGGCGCTGCCGAGCAGGGCGAGCGCGCTCACCCGGTCCGGATGGGCCAGCGCGGTGTTGACGGCGACCGCGCCGCCGAACGAGCAGCCGACCAGGGCGGCCCGGGGCAGGGCGAGCGCGTCGAGCAGACCGACCACGTCGTCGTGGTGGGCGAACGGCGTGGACGGCAGCTCCGAGTCGCCGTAGCCGCGCAGGTCCAGGGCGATCACCCGGTGCCGTTCGGCCAGCGGGCCGAGCTGTTCCCGCCACATCCGGCGGTCCGCGATTCCCGCGTGCAGCAGGACGACCGGACTGCCGCTGCCGATCTCGTCGTACGCGAGCCGCGCGCCGTTGACTTCGATCTTGTTCACCGGTGGACCGTACGGACGGCGGAGCGGCCAACGCAAGTACGGATGAGACGTTGCTAACTCCGGTTAGCGTTTCGCTTGCAAAAGTTAGCAGGGGTGTTAGCGTCGAGTCATGGCCACTGGTAAGGACCTTCCCGACGTCGGCGGGTTCATTCGCGACCTGCGCCGCAACGCGAAGATCTCGCTCCGGCAGCTCGCCGAGCAGGCGGGGGTCAGCAACCCGTACCTCAGCCAGATCGAGCGCGGCCTGCGCAAGCCGAGCGCGGAGGTGCTCCAGCAGCTCGCCAGCGCGCTGCGGGTCTCCACCCCGGCGATGTACCTGCGCGCCGGCCTGCTCGACGACAGGGAGGGGCAGGGAGTGCTGGCGGCCATCGCGGTCGACCCCGAACTGACGATGGCGCAGAAGCAGTCGCTCACCCAGATCTACGAGACGTTCCGGCGTGAGAACGCGCGGCTCGCGGAGGCGACCGGGCAGGCCGCCGACGCCACCGGGGACGACACCGGCCCGGGTGTCACGCCGAGCGGCTCCGGCGCGGGCGCGCCGTCGGCCGCCGAGGCGGCGGACCTGGCCAGCGCCGCCGCGACCGGACCCACCACGCCGGCGGGCACCCCGACCGAGGCGGTCCTCGAGTCGGTGGCCGTCACCGAGGCCGGCCCCGCCCCCGCTCCGACCGACACCCCCGCGAAGAAGGCCGCCGAGGCGGTCCGGAAGGCCGCCGACGCGGCCGAGGAGGAGAAGTGATGACCCAGCCGAAGACCCAACGCATCCCGGCCCCGATCTACGCCGCCGCCGGTGCCGGCGAGCTGGCTCTCGAGCAGCTCCGCAAGCTCCCCGCCGTGGTGAGCGGCCTCGGCACCAGGTTCGTCGCCGAGTTTGGCGGCAAGGCCGTCGTCACCGGCGTCGAGCTGCGCCAGAAGGCCAACGAGACGCTGCGCACGGCGAACCTGACCGCCAGTGGCCTGCGGGAGAAGGCTGTTCCGGCCGACCTCGACCTGAAGCGCCTGCGCGAGGCCGCCGACCTCAACAAGCTGCGTGAGGTCGCCGACCTGGACAAGCTGCGTGAGGTCGCCGACCTCAACAAGCTGCGCGAGGCGGCCGACCTGGACAAGCTGCGCGAGGCGGCGATCCGCAACGCCGCCGTCGTGGTCGCCGGCGCGCACGCCGCGCAGGAGCGGGCGCAGGCCGCGTACGTCGCCCTGGTCGCCCGGGGCGAGCGGGTGGTCGGCGCCGGCGTGCTGGAGGCCGCCGAGACGGTGAACGCCGACATCGAGGCCACCGAGGCCGAGACCGAGCCGACCGCCACCGTGCCGGCCCAGCCGACCGCCGCCGCGCCGGCCCAGCCGACCGCCGCCGCGCCGGCCCAGCCGGCCGCCACCGCGCCGGCCCAGCCGGCGACCCCGGTCACCGCCGAGGCGTCGGCCCCGGTCACCGCCGAGGTCCCGAGCCCGGCCGACGTGGCCGAGATCGTGGAGGCCAAGCCGGCCGCCGCGAAGAAGGCGACCCGGGCCCCCCGGGCCACCAAGGCCGCCGCCAAGCCGGCCGCCACCCCGTCGGCGAAGCTGCCCCGGGCCACCAAGCGGACCCGCCCGGCCGCCGAGTAGTCCCGCTGCGCCGGCGACCCCGGAGGCGTCCTGTCGGACGTTTCCGGGGTCGCCGGCATAAGCTTGCCGTCATGGCCCACGCCGCGCCGCTCTTCGCCTTCGAAGTCCGCTACGTGATCGAGCTGATCCTGCTCGTCTTCGCGTTGATAGTGCAGGGCGTCGCCCTGGTGCACGCCATCACCCAGCGCTCCGACGCCTTCGCCGCCATCGGCACCCTGCCCAAGGGCGGCTGGATCGCCATCCTGGCCGTCTGCCTGGTGCTGACCCTGCTCGGCTTCGGCCCGATCAGCCTGTTCGGCCTGATCGGCATCGCGGCGGGCCTCATCTACCTGCTCGACGTCCGGGTCGGCCTGCGCGACCTGAGCGACGGCAGAGGGTCCTGGTGAGAGGTTTCCGCTGGCCGCCCCCGCCGGACGGCGGGCCCCGCACCTGGGGCCCGGGACCGGGCGCCCCGCGCACCGGCCGGCCGGCCCTGCCCGAGCCGGAGACCGAGCTGGTCGCCACGCCGCACGGCGTAGGGCTGGAGCAGCTCGTCACGGGGGTGGGTGACCCGGTCACGGTGTTCGCCCACGGGCTGGGCAACGGCATCGCCACGACCCGGCCGTTCGGCAGCGGGGTGACCGGTCGCAAGCTCTTCTTCCAGTTCCGGGGGCACGGCCGCTCCGACGCGCCGCCCGGCCCGTGGAGCTATCTCGACCTCGCCCGCGACCTGCGCGCGGTCGCCGATCTGGGCGGCGCCACCCGGGCCTTCGGCGCCAGCCTCGGGGCGGGCGCGCTGTGCCGGCTGCTCGCCGAGAGCCCCGAGCGCTTCGAGCGGCTGGTCTTCTTCCTGCCCGCCGTGCTGGACCAGCCGCGCGGCGAGGTCGCCCGGGCCCGGCTGACCGCGTTGTTCGACGCGGTGGAGAGCGGCGACGCCTCCGCCGTCGCCGACGTGGTCCAGGCCGAGCTGCCGCCGGCCGTACGCAACACCCCCGCCGGCTGGGCCTACCTGCGGCAGCGGCTCGACCAGCTCCTCCGCGACGGGCTCGCCCCCGGGCTGGCCAGCCTGCCCGAGCAGGCGCCGCTGCGCGACGCCACGTCGCTGGCCGCGGTCACCGCGCCCGCGCTGGTGATCGGCTGCGTCGGCGACGACCTGCATCCGGCCGAGGTCGCCGAGCAGCTCGCGGCCGCGCTGCCCCGGGCCACCCTGCACGTGTACGACCGGCCCGGCGTCCTCTGGAGCGACCGCGCCGACCTGCGCGGCCGCATATCCGACTTCCTCAACGGCTGACCCGCCCCGACGGGGGCGTCCGCCCGCTTCGCGGCATCCGGACTCCTTCCGGAGAGTGGGCTTCCGCGTGGGCGGAGGGGACTACTTCCGGGAAAGAGTGGGCTTCCGCGCGGGCGGAGGGGACTACTTCCGGGAAGTTGCGGGGATCTTGGCTGTGTGGCGGTCGAGCCTTCGCGCCGAGAAGCCGCCCTGGCCGCCTGGCCGGGTCACCGGTTGGTGGACGCGGGCGGCAGGTGGGCGGCGCGGACGTCGAGCAGCCAGCGTTCCGCGGTGGCCTCGTCCGGGCGGTCCGGCAGCGGGGAGCGGGTGCGGTCGAAGTCGCGTTCCGCCTCGGCGAGCAGCGCGCGCGCCTCGCCCAGGTCGCCGCCGGCCACCCGCTCGCCGAACGCCCGGAACCACTCCGGGTCGGCGAGCCGGATCTCCAGCACGCCGGTGGCGTGGAGCAGCCGGCCCTGGTGCACGAGCCGGGCCAGGTGCCGGGCGTGCTTGGCGGTACGCCGCCGGGTGTCGGCCGAGAACGTACCGTCGCCCCGGGACTCCAGCTTGCGGAACTGCTGGCCGGCGTAGCCGAGGTAGGCGGCGCGGACGCGCGGCGCGCTGAGGAACGCCGAGCGGATGCCGATCAGCCGGTCGCCGAACTCGGTACGCGTCTCGTAGCAGTCGTCCGGCAGCCAGGCCAGCTCGGTGGCGGTCGGGTTGCCGCCCAGCGCGAGCCGGCACCACTTCGCGGCCTCGTGCAGGGTGATGTCCGGGTCGGTGGTCACCACCGACTCGCGGGGCGGGCGCAGGCCGTGGAAGGCGACGGTGGGCGCGGCGAAGACGCCGATCCGGTCGACGTCGGAGCCCGCGCCGGCCAGCCCGTACGCGACCGAACCGACGACGCCGGAGAGCAGCAGGTGCATGCGGGCGAGCATGACGCATCGCATCGCCGCGCGAAACCGGACTTCCGTTGTCAGGTATCGCTGCCAGGCTCGCCGTATGACGAAACCGTTGGCAGGCAGGATCGCGCTCGTCGCCGGGGCGACACGGGGCGCCGGCCGGCAGATCGCCGTCCAGTTGGGCGCGGCCGGCGCCACCGTCTACGCGACCGGTCGCAGCAGCCGGGCCGGCCGCTCCGAGATGGGCCGGCCGGAGACCATCGAGGAGACCGCCGAGCTGGTCACCGAGGCCGGTGGCACCGGCATCGCCGTCCGGGTCGACCACCTCGTGCCGGAGCAGGTCCGCGACCTGGTGGCCCGGATCGACGCCGAGCAGGGCCGGCTCGACGTGCTGGTGAACGACATCTGGGGCGGCGACCCGCTGACCACCTGGGAGAAGCCGGTCTGGGAGCAGCCGCTGGACGCCGGGTTCCGCGTCCTGCGGCTGGCGGTCGACACGCACATCGTCACCAGCCACTTCGCGCTGCCGCTGCTGGTCCGCCGCCCCGGCGGGCTGGTGATCGAGGTCGGCGACGGCACCCGGGAGTACAACGACACGACCCGCCGGCTCTCGGTCTTCTACGACCTGGCCAAGGTCTCGGTCAACCGGCTCGCCTTCAACTGGGCGCACGAGCTGGCGCCGCACGGGTGCACCGCCGTCGCGCTCACCCCGGGCTGGCTGCGTTCGGAGGCGATGCTGGAGCACTTCGGCGTCACCGAGGAGAACTGGCGGGACGCGCTCGACCGGGAGCCGCACTTCGCCATCTCCGAGTCGCCCGCCTTCGTCGGGCGGGCCGTGGCCGCCCTGGCCGCCGACGAGGACCGGGCCCGCTGGAACGGGCGGTCCGTGTCCAGCGGCGAGCTGGCCAGGGTGTACGGCTTCACCGACGTCGACGGCAGCCGGCCGGACGCCTGGCGGTACATGGTCGAGGTGCAGGACCCGGGCAAGCCGGCCGACGTCACCGGCTACCGCTGAGCGGAGGCGTCCCGCCCGGGCGGGGGCGGCGTGGCGTAGAGCTCGGCTGACCGTCGGGCCGCCTCGGCCAGCCGCGCCCGCAGCTCGGACGGGTCGAGCACCTCCGCCTCGGGGCCGAGCCCGAGCAACTGCTGGTACGCCACGTCGGCGGACTCGACGGGCAGCCGGAGCACCATCCGGCCCTGCCCGTCGGGGCCGTCGGCGGCGGCGAGCGCCTCGTCGTACACGAAGGGGGCGTCGACCAGGTGCCGGAGCTGGCGCAGGCCGGCGGGGCTCAGCCGGACCGTCACCCGGGCCCGGAGCATGTCCCGCAGGAACGCCTCGGCCTGCTCCCGCCAGTATCGGGCCAGGTCGAAGCCCTCGTCCCGGTCGAACGTCTCCGCGCCGACCTCGACGCCGGTCACCCGGTCCACCCGGTACGTGCGGGTGTCGTCGCCGACCCGGCCGACGAGATACCAGACCCCGTTCTTGAGCACGAGCCCGTACGGCCGCACGGTGCGCGTCACCTCGCGGTCGCCGCGCCGGTAGCGCAGCTCGACCACCCGGTCCCGCCAGACCGCCCCGGCCAGCTCGGTCAGCCACGGCGGCGGCCCCGCCTCCCGGAACCAGCCGGGCACGTCCAGGTGGAACCGCTGCCCGGTGCGGGCCGGCGCGTCGCGCAGCGCGGGCGGCAGCGCGGCCAGCACCTTCAGCTCGGCCGAGGCCACCGCGTCGGCGAGCCCCATGTCGCCCGCCGGGCCGCGCAGGCCGGCCAGGAAGAGCGCCTCCGCCTCGTCCCGGGTCAGCCCGGTCAACCGGGTGCGGTAGCCGCCGACCAGCCGGTACCCGCCGGCGCGCCCACGGTCGGCGTAGACCGGGACGCCGGCGGCCGAGAGGGCCATGACGTCCCGGTAGACGGTGCGTTCCGAGACCTCCAGCTCCCGCGCCAGCTCCGCCGCGGTCATCGTCCCCCGCGCCTGGAGCAGCAACACCAACGAGATCAACCTGGCCGCCCGCACCCGTCCATCCTGCCGCTGCCCGCCCGGCCGCCCTCGGCCGCCTCCCGGCGCCGGTCCGGCACGGCCACTAGGCTCTGCGGTCGTGAACGCACCCCGTACCGTCGCTCCCGTGACCGGCGTCGTCGGCCGGTTCCTCACCGGTGTGGGCCTGCTCCTGCGCGGCCTCGGCCTCTACGTCCGCAGCCCCGGGCTGATGCTGCTGGGCGTCGTGCCGGCGCTGATCTCCGGCGCGCTCTTCGTGGCCGCGTTCGCCACCCTGGCGTACTTCGTCGACGACCTGGCCGCGCTGGTGACGCCGTTCGCCGACGACTGGTCGGCCACCTGGCGCGGCCTGGCCCGGGTGGTCGCCGGGCTGGCCCTCCTCGGGCTCGGCGGCCTGCTCGCCGTCGTCAGCTTCACCGCGGTCACCCTGGTCATCGGCGACCCGTTCTACGAGAAGATCTCCGAACGGGTGGAGGAGCGGCTGGGCGGCACGCCCGGCGCGGTCGACGTGGCGTTCTGGCCGTCGCTGCGGCGCAGCCTCGCCGACTCGGTACGCCTGGTGGGCCTGTCGGTCCTCTTCGGCATCCCGCTCTTCGCCGCCGGCTTCGTCCCGGTGGTCGGCCAGACCGTGGTGCCCGTGATCGGCGCGGCGGTGGGCGGCTGGCTGCTCGCCGTGGAGCTGGTCGGCGCTCCCTTCTACCGGCGCGGGATGCGCCTGCCGGACCGGCGGGCGCACCTGAAGGCGGACCGGCCCGTCACGCTCGGCTTCGGGGTGGCCGTCTTCGTCTGCTTCCTGATCCCGCTCGGCGCGGTGCTGGTCATGCCGGCCGCCGTCGCCGGGGCGACCCTGCTGGCCCGCCGCTCGCTCGGCCAGTCCGTCACGGAGGGCTGACGTGCGGGTCACGCTGGTCGAGGGGGACATCACCACGCAGCGGGTGGACGTGATCGTCAACGCCGCGAACTCGTCGCTGCTCGGCGGCGGGGGAGTGGACGGCGCGATCCACCGGCGGGGCGGCCCGGCCATCCTGGACGAGTGCCGGGCGCTGCGCGCCTCCCGGTACGGTCGCGGCCTGCGGACCGGCCAGGCGGTGGCCACCACCGCCGGCAACCTGCCGGCCCGGTGGGTGGTGCACACCGTCGGGCCGGTCTGGTCGGCCACCGAGGACCGCTCGGCGCTGCTGCGCGACTGCTACGCCAACAGCCTGCGGGTCGCCGACGAGCTGGGCGCGGCCGGCGTGGCGTTTCCGCTGGTCTCGGCCGGCGTCTACGGCTGGCCGGTCGAGGACGCCGTGCGGCAGGCCCTGTCGGTGCTCCGCCCGGCGGCCCCGGCGCACGTCACCGAGGCCCGGCTGGTGCTCTTCGGTGCCGGGACGCTGTCGGTCGCGCAGCGGGTGTACGACGCCGGCTGACCGGGGCCGTCGGGAGGCTCGCGCAGGCAGGACCTGCTCGTCGTCGACCGGGGCGGTCAGGAGAGCTCGCGCAGGCAGGACCAGCTCGAGCCGACCGGGCGGTCAGGAGAGCTCGCGCAGGCAGGACCAGCTCGAGCCGACCGGGCGGTAGCCGAGCCCGACGTTGATCGCCAGCATCGGCGCGTTCGCCTCGTCGTTCGAGGTGTAGGCGACGCGTACCCCGTTGGCGGTGGCGCGGTGCAGGGCCGCCGTCTTGGCCAGCCGGGCCAGCCCGCGCCCCCGGTGCTCCGGGACCGTGGCGGTGTAGTCCGACCACATCCGGTCGCCGTCGCGGATGACGAGGCTCAGGGCCACCACCTCGCCGCCGGTCTCGGCCGCCGTGCTGGCCGCGCGGTCCAGGCCCAGGTTCTCCCAGGTCTCGGAGCGCCAACGCGCGTAGCTGATCGCGTCGGAGGGCACGTCCCCGGGCTCGTCGGCCGCCGCCGCCGTCTCGGCCAGGTAGACCCGGTGCGGGTCGACGTCGGTCAGCGGCAGCAGCCGTACGCCGGGCGGCGGCTCCGGCATCGGCGGGGCCGGCCGCAGGTCCAGCCCGGAGTGGCGCAGCTCCCGGCTCGGCGTGAAGCCGTGCCGGCGGGCGAACGGCAGCGACTCCGGCAGCGCCCAGGTGCGCACCCGGCGCGCCCCGATCTCCCGCAGGTGCCCCAGCGCGGCGGTCAGCAGCGCGGTGCCGGCGCCCCGGCCCCGGTGCTCCGGGTGCACGTGCAGCGTGGAGACCTCGCCGACGTCGGGCTCCGAGGTCTGGTCGTTGCGGTAGGCCGACGCCCATCCGACCACCGCGTCGTCCACCTCGACGACGTACGCGGTCCACTACTCCTCGGGCGGGGGCTGGGCGATCATGCGGCGGGTCGACTCGACGCCGCGCACCAGGTAGGGGTGCACGAGGGCGCGCAGCGCCACCACGGCGGGCGCGTCGTCGGGGCGGGCGGTACGGATCCGCACGGGTCAGCCCTCCCCGCGTACGGCGGCGACGGCCTCGACCTCGACGAGCTGGTCGTCGTAGCCGAGCACGGCCACCCCGAGCAGGGTGCTGGGCGGCTCGTGGTCGCCGAACGCGTCCCGGACCACCTCCCAGACGGCCACGAGGTCGGCCTGGCGGGACGACGCCACGTACACCGTGGTCTTGACGACATCGGTGAGCCGGGCCCCGGCCGCCGCGAGGGCGGTCTCCAGGTTGGCCATCACCTGTCGGGCCTGGCCGACCGGGTCGCCGGGCGCGACGGTGCGCCCCTCGGCGTCGAGCGGGCAGGAGCCGGCGGTGAGGACGAGCCGGGACGGCGGCTCGACCGTGGCGGCGTACGCGTATTCGGCGACGTCGGAGAGGGCGGGTACGCGGATCAGGTTCACGGTCACGCGCGCGACGCTACCGACGCCGGCACCACGCCTCCACGGATTAACCCGCCGCCCGCCGGCGGTGCGGGGCGGGCGCCCCGCCCGGGCGGAAGGGCGCCCCGCCCGCGCGGGAGGCCGCCCGCCCGCACCCCTCAGGCCGACTCGCGGACGATCAGCTCGGTGGGGAGCACCACGGCCGGCTCGATCGCCTCGCCGTCGGCCAGCCGCAGCAGCAGCCGGGTCATCCGCCGGCCGAGTTCCACGATCGGCTGGCGGACGGTGGTCAGCGGCGGTTCCGTGTACGCCGCCGTCTCGATGTCGTCGAAGCCGATCACCGCCACGTCGTCCGGCACGCGCCGCCCCGCCTCGCGCAGCGCCCGCAGGGCGGCGTGCGCCATCAGGTCGGAGGCGGCGAAGACCGCGTCGAGGTCGGGGTGCGCCGCCAGGAGCTGACGCATCGCCGTCGTCCCGGACTCCCGGGTGAAGTCCCCGGTCGCCACCAGCGCCGGCAGGCCGGCCTCGGCGACCGTGTCGCGGTAGCCGGTGAGCCGCTCGATGCCGGCCACCATGTCCTGCGGCCCGGCGATGGTGGCGATCCGGCGGCGACCGCCCTCGATCAGGTGCCGGACCGCCCGCGTCACCCCGCCGACGTGGTCGACGTCGACGTAGGGCACCTCCGCGCCGTCGAGCGGGCGACCGCTGCACACCACCGGGATGCCCAGCCGGGCGAGCCGGCCGGGCAGCGGGTCCTCGCCGTGCAGCGAGGCGAAGAGCACCCCGTCGACGTGCCGCCCGGTGGTGTAGCGCTCGACCCGGTCGTGCCCGGCGGGGGAGCCGGCCAGCATCAGCACGAGCTGCTTGTCGGCCGCCTCCAGCTCCTGTGCCGCGCCCCGGATGATGCCGGGGAACACCTGGTCGTCGGAGAAGACCCGGGTGGCGGCCTCCGGCAGCACCAGGGCGATCGAGTCGGTCCGCTGGGTGACCAGGCTGCGGGCGGCCAGGTTCGGCACGTATCCCAGCTCGGCCACCGCCCGGCGGACCGCCTCCCGGATCGGCTCGGCGACGGTCGTGGAGCCGTTCACCACCCGGGAGACGGTGGCCCGCGAGACCCCCGCCCGCCGGGCCACCGCCTCCAGCGTCGGCCGTTGCGCCGTCGTCATCCCCGTTTTCACCGCCTCGTCACAGCCCGTTCCGGGAGATCACCTCCTGGTACCACCGGGCGCTGGACTTCGGTGTGCGTCGCTGGGTCAGGTAGTCGACGTGGATGATCCCGAACCGCCGGCGGTAACCCTCGGCCCACTCGAAGTTGTCCATCAACGACCATACGAGATAGCCCCGGAGGTCCACGCCCCGGGAGATCGCCTCGTGCGCGGCGCGCAGGTGCCCGTCGAGGTAGGCGATCCGGTCGGCGTCCACGACCTGCCCGGCGCCGTCCGCGACGGCGTCGTCGGGGAACGCCGCCCCGTTCTCGGTGACCATCAGCGGCACGCCGGGGTAGTCGGTGGCGATCCGCTCCAGCAGCCGGGTCAGCCCCGCCGGCTCGATCATCCAGCCCATGTCGGTCAGCGGGCCGACGGGCGGGAGGAACTCCACCGCGCCCCGCGTGCCGGGGTACGCGCTGCCGCCCGCGCCGCCCGGCCGGCCGGCGACGTAGGTGGGCGCGTAGTAGTTGATCCCGAGCAGGTCGACCGGGGCGGCGATCAGCTTCTCGTCGCCGTCGCGGACGAACGTCGGCTCGACGATCCGGGCCACGTGCTCCAGCACGTCGTCGGGGTAGGCCGCCCGCAGCAGCGGGTCGAGGAAGATCCGGTTGTGCAGGCCGTCGACCAGGCGCACGGCCGCCGCGTCGGCGGCGCTGTCGGGGTCGGCCGGGCGCACGTCGGCCGGGTTGACCGTGATCCCGACGGTGTCCGCGCCGGCCGCGCGCAGCGCGCGGGCCGCCAGCCCGTGCCCGAGCAGCAGATGGTGTACGGCGGTGAAGGCCGCGCCCGCGTCCCGCCCGCCGGGGGCGTGCACCCCGTTGCCGTAGCCCAGGTAGGCCGAGCACCACGGCTCGTTGAGCGTGGTCCAGGTGCCCACCCGGTCGCCGAGCCGGGCGTGCACGGCGGTGGCGTACGTGGCGAAGTGCTCGGCGGTCTCCCGGCTGGTCCAGCCGCCCCGGTCCTGGAGGTTCTGCGGCAGGTCCCAGTGGTAGAGCGTGACGATCGGGTCGATGCCCCGGGCCAGCAGCGCGTCGACCAGCCGGTCGTAGAAGTCCAGGCCGCGCGGGTTGACCGGGCCGCTGCCGTCCGGCTGGATCCGCGGCCAGGCCACCGAGAAGCGGTACGCCTTCAGCCCGAGCTCCGCCATCAGCGCCACGTCGTCGGCGTACCGGTGGTAGTGGTCGCAGGCGACGTCGCCGGTGTGCCCGTGGTGGACCCTGCCCGGCGTACGGCTGAAGGTGTCCCAGATCGACGGGCCGCGACCGTCGGCGGTGGCCGCGCCCTCGATCTGGTACGCGGCGGTGGCCGCGCCCCAGACGAAGTTCTCGGGGAATCGCAGAGTGCTCACGCCTTGACCGCACCTTCCATGATGCCGCCGATGATCTGGCGGCCGAACAGGACGAAGACCAGGAGCAGCGGAAGGGTGGCGATGGCCGTCCCCGTGAACACCTGGGACATGTCGGTGTAGTACCCGTCGGAGAGGGTGCGCAACGCCAGCTGCACGGTCGGGTTCTCCGGATCGTTGAGGACGGCGTACGGCCACAGGAAGTCGTTCCAGGTGGTCATGAACGTGAGCAGCCCCAGCACGGCGGCGGCCGGGCGCAGCGCCGGCAGCACCACGTTCCAGTAGATCCGCGCGGTGCCGCAGCCGTCGATCCGGGCCGCCTCGATCAGCTCGTCGCTGACGGCCTGGCCGGCGTACTGCCGCATCATGAACACCCCGAACCCGGTGACCAGGGCCGGCACGATCACCGCCGGCAGCCGGTCGTTCCAGTTCAGCCTGGTCATCAGCAGGTAGAGCGGGATGACGCCGAGCTGGGTCGGCACCATCATCGTCGCGATGATGACCATGAGCAGAGCGTTGCGTCCCCGGAACCGCAGCTTGGCGAACGCGAACCCGGCCAGGGTGGAGAAGAACACCACGGAGACGGTGACCGTGGACGCCACGATCGCCGAGTTGACCAGGCCGGTCACGAAGTACGCGTCGGTGTTGCCGAGCAGCCGGGAGACGTTCGCGCCGAAGTTGCCGCCGGGGGTGACCGGGGGCGGCAGCTGGCCCATCGCGTCGTTGGAGCGGCTCGCCACCACGAACATCCAGTAGATCGGGAAGACCGACAGGACGCCGGCGGCGATCAGCGCGGCGTAGGTGAGCCGGCTGGCGGCCCAGAGGCGGGTCATCGTGGTCCCTCCTTCGGTCGCGCGTCCGCCTTCGGGGGCCGCGCGCCCCCGCCGAGCCGGCGCAGGAGCAGCACGTTGACCGCCGCGACGACCGCGATCAGCGCGAAGAGCAGCCACGCCACGGCCGAGCCGTACCCGAAGTTGTAGTGCGGAGCGAAGGCGTTCTCGAACATGTACATGGTCACGGTCTGCGACTCCCGCAGCGGTCCGCCCCGGATCGGGTTGGTCCCGGAGTGGAAGAGCCGGGGCTCGGTGAAGAGCTGGAGCCCGCCGATGGTGGAGATGATGACGGTGAAGATGATCGTCGGCCTGAGCAGCGGCACGGTGATCGACCAGAACTGCCGGGCCCGGCCGGCCCCGTCGATGGCCGCCGACTCGTAGAGGTCGCGCGGGATGGCCTGCATCGCGGCCAGGAAGATCAGGGCGTTGTAGCCGGTCCAGCGCCAGTCGACCATGGCGGAGATGGCCACCCAGGAGGCGAACCGGTTCGACTTCCACTCGACCGCGTCGATCCCGACCAGGTCCAGCAGCCAGTTCACCATGCCGAAGTCGCGGCCGAAGAGCACCCCGAAGACGATCGCGACGGCGGCGGTCGAGGTGATGTTCGGGATCAGCACCGCCATCCGGAACGTGGTCCGGGCGCGCAGTTGCCGGTTGAGCAGGTTCGCCAGCCAGAGCGCGGCCAGCAGCTGCGGGACGGTGGAGATGACGAAGATGCCGAGGGTGTTGACGACCGCGTGCCAGAAGTCGGCGTCGGCCAGCAGCCGGCTGTAGTTGTCGAGGCCGACGAACGGGTGGTCGCTGCCCAGCAGGTCCCAGTCGTGCAGCGAGACCCAGAGGGTGTAGGCCAGCGGGTACACCCCGAACACCGCGAAGAGCACGAAGAACGGGGCGATGAACAGGTAGGGCGAGAACTGCGTGTCGAGGCGGCTGAGGCGCGTCCCCCGCGTACGCCGGCCGGCGCGGGGCGCCGGTGCGACCGGCGGGCGCGCGTCGAGCTGGACGGTCATGCCCGAACACTCCTTTCCACGGTGCGGGCGGGACCGGCGCCCCGGCGCCCACCCGCCCGCACTCGGCTCGGGCTACTTGGCGGCGGCCTTCTTCGCGTTGTTCACCGCGTCCGTCCAGCCCTGGTCGGGCTTGCGCTGGCCCAGCTCCACCGTCCGGACGGCGTTCTCGACCTCGGTGCGTACGGCCTGGTTCTTCGGCCCCATGTAGACGGGCTTCAGGGTCTTGGCGCCCTCGCCGAAGATCTGCCCGACGGGGGCGTCGGAGAAGTACGGGTTCTTCGCGTCGACGATCGCGGGATCGGCCAGCGCCTGCGGCGAGGAGGGCAGCGGGCCCTTGGCCTTGAACGCCCCGATCTGGCCCTTGGCGCTGGTCAGGAACTTCGCCAGCTCGATCGCCTCGGCGCGGTGCTTGCTCTGGGTGGGCACGGCGAGCCACGACCCGCCCCAGTTGCCGCCGTTGCCGGGCACCCGGGCGATGTCCCACTTGCCCTTGGCCTCCGCGCCGGCGTTGCCCTCGATGACGCCGGTCATCCACGCCGGGCAGGCGATGGTGGCGAACTTGGCCTGCTTGAAGGCCGAGACCCACTCCTCCGACCAGGAGCCGTACCTGCCGGAGAGGCCGGAGTCGATGATGTCCATCGTGGTGTCCCACGCCTGGCGGACGGCCGGGTTGCTGTCCACCACCAGGTTGTCGCTGGTGTCGTAGTAGTGGTAGCCCTGCGCGTTGCCCGCGGTCTGGAGCACGATGGTGTTGAAGATGTTGGTGGCGGCGTCGAGGAAGGCCGCCCCGGTGTTCTTCGCCTTGAACTGCTCGCCGACCCTGATGTAGTCCTGCCACGTCGGCCAGAGCTTCGACACGGCGTCGCGCTCGGTGGGCAGCCCCGCCTTGGCGAACAGGTCCTTGCGGTAGCACATCGCCATGCCGCCGACGTCGGTGCCGAGGCCGATCAGCTTGCCGTCCTTGGTCTTGCCGCCCTCCCACTTCCACTCCAGGAAGTTGCCCTGGAGCTCGGCCCCGCCGTGGTCGAGCAGGTTGACGAAGTGGCCGGGGTTGGCCTTGTACTCGACCATCAGCCCCTCCTCGATGGCGACGACGTCGCCCGCGCCCTTGCCGGCGGCGAGCCACTGGGTCAGCTTGGGCGAGTAGTCGTCGAGGTTGGTGCCGGTGCCCCGTTCGACGATCTTCACGTTGGGGTGGCTGGCCATGTACTCCTTGTAGAGCTCCTCGTAGCCGAACTGGCTGAACACGTCGACCGTCAGCGTGATCTGGCCGTTCTCGGCGGGTTCGTCGTCGCCGGCGCAGCCGGCGGTGACGAGCAGCGCGGTGGCGGCGACGAGAGCCACCGCCGCCAGGCGGCGGCGCGGAAGGACACCCATGCTTTCGGACCCCTCTCAGGTCGTCTGAGGTGGTGAGGAAGGTGGTGGAACAGAGCTGAGAGAGCGCTCTCACGACAGGGTGGGGGCTGGCGGGGTCGGTGTCAAGAGAGCGCTCTCCGTCGCACGGGGGCGGCGCGTCCGACCGGGTCCGTCGGGGCGCTCACGACAGTGGCCGCCCCCTCGCTCGGGGACGGCCACTGTCGTCGGCGGTACGGCGCCCGCAGGTGTCGCCGGGTGCGGTCGGCGTCGGTGTGTGCGACTACGCGAAGCCCTCGGGGCCCGGCTCCGCGCGGCGTAGCTCAGCCGACCCGGAGGCCCTCGAGCAGGGCGCGGTCGCCGGCCACGTCGAGCGTGTCGAAGCTGACCCGGCCCCAGAGCGCGAGCAGCAGGTCGCTCGCCGTGCCGCTGACCTGGACCCGGGCGTGGTGGTCGTCGTGGTCGAAGATGGTGGCGGTGTCGAGCAGGGCCACCCCCTCGCCGCGCAGCCGCAGGAACCACTGCTGGGCGGCGTCGACCGCCGAGAGCTGCACGACCCCGTGCCACTGGCCGGCGGTGCGGCGGCGGCCGGCGGGCAGCCACGTGTCCAGCACCTCGCCCACCCCGTCGGCGGCGAGCTTCGCCTCGACCGGCTCGCCGGCGGCGATCGCGAGCTGGGCGTCCCAGCGGTGCACCGCGGTCTCGTGCGCCATCCGGCGCGGCCAGAAGCCCGCCTTCTTCGGCTGCGGCGCCCAGTTCCAGGCCGGGGCCTCCGGGTCGAGGGTGTCGAAGAGGACCATCAGCTGGTCGTACGCCTGCTGCCAGAGCTGGAGCGGGGCGACGCCGGGCTCCGCCTCGACCGGCTCGGACCTCCCCGGCGACGGGGTGGCCGCGCCGGAGCCGGCGAACGAGTGCACCCAGCGGTAGATGGAGGTCAGGTGCAGCGTCAGGTCGGCGACGGTCCAGCCGGGACAGGACAGCACCGGTGTCTCCGGCGGGGCCTCGGCCGCCGCCGCGGCGAACGCCGGGCCCTCGGCCCGGAGCGCGCCGATCCAGAAGTCCTTCGTGCCGTGCAGTCTGCTCATCGCCATCCTCCCGGGGGTGACCGGGCCACCAGTGGGCGCCGCGGCTACCCCTCAGCCTAGGGTGAAAGGCGTGTCAGACGTCTACGCCCAGCCGACAACCGGAGCCGAACCCGCCGATACGTGCGAACTGGCGCGATACACCACATTGCGCCTGGGCGGTCCGGCCGGCCGCGTCGTCGCCGGCACCGACGCCGACGAGATCGTCCGGGCGATGCGGGAGGCGGGCGACCGCGACGAGCCCGTCCTGGTCCTCGCCGGGGGCAGCAACGTCGTGATCGGCGACGCCGGCTTCCCGGGCACCGTGGTCCTGGTCCGCTCGCGTGGCCTGCGGGTCGTCGCCGAGGACGCCGAGACGGTCACCGTCCGCGTCGAGGCCGGCGAGCCCTGGGACGACCTCGTCGCCGCCACCGTGGCCAACGGCTGGTCCGGGCTGGAGTGCCTCTCCGGCGTTCCCGGCTCGACCGGCGCCACCCCGATCCAGAACGTCGGCGCGTACGGGCAGGAGGTCGCCGAGACCATCACCGGCGTCCAGGTGCACGACCGGGTCGACGGGACCGTCGGGCGGATCGCCGCCGCCGACTGCGGCTTCGCGTACCGGTCCAGCATCTTCAAGTACAGCGACCGCTGGGTGGTGCTCTCGGTCGACTTCCGGCTGACCCGCTCGCCGCTGTCCGGCCCGGTGCGCTACGCGGAGCTGGCCCGGGCGCTCGGCGTCGAGGTGGGGGGCCGGGTGCCGCTGGCGGAGGCCCGGGCCACCGTGCTGCGGCTGCGCGCCGGCAAGGGCATGGTGCTCGACGCGGCCGACCCCGACACCCGCTCGGTCGGCTCGTTCTTCACCAACCCCGTGCTGGACGCGGCCGCGTACGAGCTGCTGCGCGAGCGCGCCGCCGAGCTGGGGGAGCCGCCGTCCTGGCCCTGCCCGGGCGACATGGTCAAGGTCAGCGCGGCGTGGCTGATCGACAAGGCCGGCTTCGGCAAGGGCCACCCCGGCCCTGAGGGCACCGCCATCTCCAGCAAGCACACCCTCGCCCTGACCAACCGCGGCGGCACCGCCAGCACCGCCGCCCTGGTCGAGCTGGCCCGGGAGATCCGCGACGGCGTCCACCGCCGCTTCGGCGTCACCCTCCACCCCGAACCCGTCCTAATCAACTGCACCCTCTAACCCCCCCACCCGCCCCCACCGCCCCCAACCCCGCCGCCCCGCGCCCCCCACCCCGCGCCCCCACCTCCGCGATCTTGCACTTGCTGCCCCGGCGTAACGGACAAATCACGCTATTCGGGGGCCGAAAGTGCAAGATCGCGGATAGCTAGGGGGAGGGGGAGGGGAGGGGGGAGCGGTCAGGTGGGGGTGATGGTGGGCCAGGGGAGGGTCAGTTCGCCGTGGCGCCAGCGGCGGGGGCCGTCGAGGACCGGCCAGCCCGCCTCGCGTACGGCGGCGACGGCGCGTAGCCAGCGCTGGCGGGGGCCGAACGGGGCGTAGCCGGCGGCGGCGTGCCAGGCGTCGTCCAGCGCCCCGAGCAGGTGGTGGATCCGCTCGCCGGGCACGTTGCGGTGGATCAACGCCTTGGGCAGGCGCTCGGCCAGCTCCGCCGGGGTGCCGAGGGTGGTGAGCTTCGCGGCCAGGGTGAGCGTACGGGGGCCGTCCGCGTCGAGCAGCACCCAGCCGCCGAGCCGGCCAAGCTCGTCGCAGGTGCCCTCCACCAGCAGC
Organism: Micromonospora sp. NPDC004336; assembly: GCF_053602615.1. NCBI lineage: Bacteria > Bacillati > Actinomycetota > Actinomycetes > Micromonosporales > Micromonosporaceae > Micromonospora > Micromonospora sp. NPDC004336. Next base: position 4,879 of record NZ_JBSGDY010000004.1, on the reverse strand, counting down.
CCGCCCGGGGCCAGCGCGCCGGTCATCGTCCGCCACGCGTCGGCCACGTCGCGCTCGTCGTACTGGCGCAGGACGTTGAACGCGCGGACCAGGGCGGGCCGCAGCCCGGCCAGCTCGAAGCCGCCCCGGGCGAAGGTCAGCCGGGGCGGGTCGGCGGCGGGCTGGGCGGCGGCCACGCGTACCGGATCGATCTCCAGCCCGACCACCCGCACGTCGGCGCGGACCCCGGCGGCCAGCCGGGCGCGCAGCTCGACGGCGGTGACCGGGGTGGCGCCGTAGCCGAGGTCGACCACCAGCGGGTCGGCGGCCTCGCGCAGCGTCCCGCCGCAGGTCTCGACGATCCAGTTGTCGACCCGGCGGAGCCGGTTGGGGTTGGTCGTCCCCCGGGTCGCTACGCCGAGCGGCCGGTGCCGCGCCGTGCCCGCCATCGTCCGCGCCGGGTCAGCCGGCCCGGTGCACCTTGTGCTGGGCGGCCTGCGCCAGCGGGCGCACCACGAGGCGGTCGACGTTGACGTGCTGGGGGCGCGTCGCGCACCAGGCGACGCAGTCGGCCACGTCGTCGGCGACGAGCGGTTCGGCGACCCCGGCGTAGACCGCCTCGGCCTTCGCCGTGTCGCCGTCGAAGCGCACCAGCCCGAACTCGTCGGTCTTGACCATGCCGGGGTCGATCTCGATCACCCGGACCGGCCGGCCGCAGAGCTCCAGGCGCAGCGTGCCGGCGACGGCCGTCTGCGCGTGCTTGGCGGCGGTGTAGCCACCCCCGCCCTCGTAGACGGTGAAGCCGGCGGTGGAGGAGACGATCACGATGGTGCCGGCCCCGGACGCCTCCAGCGCGGGCAGCAGCGCCTGGGTGACCCGCAGCGTGCCGAGCACGTTGACGTCGTACATCCACTGCCAGTCGCCGACCGACCCGGACTCGACCGGGTCCAGCCCGCGCGCGCCGCCGGCGTTGTTGACCAGCAGGGTGACCGGCCCCGGGGCGGCGGCCGCGGCCTCGGCGAGCCCGGCCACCGACTCGTCGGAGGTGACGTCGCAGGCCACGGCGGTGGCCGCGCCCCCCGCCGCCTCGATCTCGGCCACCAGGGCGGCCAACCGGTCGGTGCGCCGCGCGGCGGCGAGCACGTGGAAGCCCTCGGCGGCGAGCCGGCGGGCGGTGGCCGCCCCGATCCCGCTGGACGCTCCGGTGACGACGGCGACAGAGGTCATCCGGCCATTCTCACCCGGGCGCCGCGCCGGGCGGCAGCGGCCCGGTGATGAGGTCCGTCACGCCCGGAGGTCGTCGCCGCGCATCACCGGGACCGGATCGGGAAGATGACACCCGGCGAGGACGTTGTCCGAAAAGCGCCGGGCGTGCGGGACGGCTTGAACCGTGACAGAGGGAGCGGACGTGGCGGAAGTGCACACCGGTGTCGGTCGTCAGCGCGGTGCGCGTCCGTGTCCCCGCCCCCGGCGGATCGCCACGCTCTCGGTGCACACCTCGCCCCTGCACCAGCCGGGCACGGGCGACGCGGGCGGCATGAACGTCTACATCCTGGAGATCGCGCGGCGGCTCGCGGAGGCGAACGTCGAGGTGGAGATCTTCACCCGTGCCACCTCCGGCGACCTGCCCCCGGTCGTCGAGACCGCGCCCGGGGTGCACGTCCGGCACGTCACCGCCGGCCCCCTCGAAGGGCTCACCAAGGAGGAGCTGCCGGGCCAGCTCTGCGCCTTCACGGCCGGCGTGCTGCGCGCGGAGGCGTCCCGCCCGCCGGGCCACTACGACCTGATCCACTCCCACTACTGGCTCTCCGGCCAGGTCGGCTGGTTGGCCAAGGAGCGCTGGGGGGTGCCGCTGGTGCACACCGCGCACACCCTGGCGAAGGTCAAGAACGCCCAGCTCGCCGCCGGGGACCGGCCGGAGCCCAAGGCCCGCGTCATCGGCGAGGAGCAGGTGGTCGCCGAGGCCGACCGCCTCGTCGCGAACACCGCCGTCGAGGCCCGGGACCTCATCGACCGGTACGACGCGGACCCGGCCCAGGTGACGGTGGTCGAGCCCGGCGTGGACCTGGACCGGTTCCGCCCCGCCCCCGAGAGCGGCCGGCACGCCGCCCGCCGCCGCCTGGGGCTGCCCGAGGCCGGGTACGTGGTGGCCTTCGTCGGGCGGATCCAGCCGCTGAAGGCGCCCGACGTGCTCGTCCGCGCGGCGGCGGCGCTGCGCGAGCGCGACCCGGCGCTCGCCGACGAGCTGACCGTGGTGATCTGCGGGGGCCCCAGCGGCAGCGGCCTCGACCGGCCGACGGCCCTGATGGAACTGGCCGGCTCGCTCGGGGTCGCCGACCGGGTGCGGTTCCTGCCGCCGCAGACGGGCGACGACCTGCCCGCTCTCTACCGGGCGGCGGATTTGGTCGCCGTACCGTCGCACAACGAGTCCTTCGGCCTGGTGGCCCTGGAGGCCCAGGCGTGCGGCACGCCGGTCGTGGCCGCCGCCGTCGGCGGCCTGGTGACCGCGGTCCGCGACCAGGTCAGCGGCGTACTGGTCGACGGCCACGATCCGGTCGAATGGGCCCGTACGCTCGGCCGGCTGCTGCCGGACCGGCTCCGCCGGGCCGAGCTGTCCCGGGGCGCGGCCCGGCATGCCCGCGGTTTCTCCTGGCACCGGACGGCCTCGGGGCTGCTCGCCGTCTACGGCGAGACGATCGGCGACCACCGCGCCCGGCTCGCCTCGGAGCTGGCCGGCGGCGCGGCCATGTCCTGCTCCTGGTGACGGGCCGCCACGACCCGGTGGCGGGTCGGCGGCGGCCGTAGAGTGGGTCCGATGAGCGCGAAGAGTGATCTCGGGTCCCTGATCGAGGCGGTCTGCGACGAGCGGGAGCTGGCCTGGGAGCGGACCGGCCCGGGCTCGTACGCGGTCACGCTGCCGGGCACCCACAAGCTGAAGACGGTCTGCAACCTGATCGTCGGCGAGCACGCGCTGCGGATCGAGGCGTTCGTGATGCGCCAGCCGGACGAGCGGCGCGAGGAGCTGTGGGCCTGGCTGTTGCAGCGCAACGCCCGGATGTACGGGGTGTCCTTCTCCATCGACGCGGTCGGCGACGTCTACCTGACGGGCCGGGTCAACCCGGCGGGCGTCGACGCCGACGAGCTGGACCGGCTGCTCGGCGCGGTGCTGACGTACTCCGACGAGTCCTTCGACACGATGCTGGAGATCGGCTTCGGCAGCTCGATCCGCCGCGAGTGGGAGTGGCGGGTCAGGCGCGGCGAGTCCACCGCGAACCTCGCGGCGTTCGCGCACCTCTTCGAGCCGTCCCCCGCCGCCGGCCCGTCCCCCGCCGCCGGCCCGGACGTCGCCGCCGGTCCGGACGCCACCGACGGCCCGGATGGCGATGCCGGCTCGGACGCCGCCGCCGGCTCAGGGCGGGCCGCCGGGTAGTCGGGGGCCCCTGGGCGAGGTTCGGACCGGTCCTGACGGGTATGCCGCACCGCGCGGTGCGGCACTGGGACCCGCCGCGCGCCGAGGACCAACTGTCGAGGAGCGTGAGCGTCCCATGGCTCAGCGGAACAGCTCAGGTCGCGGCGGGACTGCGACCAGGACGAAACGGCAGGCGGGCAACCAGACCCCGAACACGCCGGGGATCTCCGAGTCCGAGATCTCGCGGATGAAGGTGGACGAGATACGGGGCCAGCTCCGCCGGCGCGGGGTCTCCGGGATCTCGGCGCTGCGCAAGCCGGAACTGGTGAAGACGCTGGCGCGGACCCTGCGGGCGGAGCGTCCGTCGGGTGGGGCCGCCCGGCGGAGCACCGGGCCCGCCGGCCGCGCGGCGGGAGCGAAGGCGTCGGCCGGCCGGGCCGCCGCCACGAAGAAGGCGGCGACGGGCCGGGCCGCGGGCAAGGCGGCCCCGAGCCGGGCGAAGGCCGCGAACAAGACCGCGCCGGCGAAGAAGGCCCCGGCGAAGAAGGCCCCGGCCAAGAAGGCCCCGGCCAAGAAGGCCGCGGCGAAGGCCGCCCCCGCGAGGAAGGCGGCCCCGGCGAAGAAGGCGACGCCCGCGAAGAAGACGGCCGCCGCGAGGAAGGCGGCGCCGGCGGCCCGGAAGACCACGGCGGCGAGGACCACCGCGTCGGCGCGGACGGGCCCGGCGGGCGGCGGTACGGCGACCAGGGCGACCCCCGTCCGTACCGGGCGGAGCACCTCGCGGTCGGTGCGTTCGTCGCAGCCGATCACCTCGACGGCCGACCGGCCCGAGCGCCCCGGCCGCAGCCTGGTCACCACCAACCACGAGGTGATCCGGCGCTGGGCGCGGGAGCGCGGCGCGAAGCCGGCGACGATCGCGGGTACCGAGCGGGAGGGCCGGGCCGGCGTGCTCACCTTCAACATGCCGGGCTACCGGGAGAGCCGCCGGATGCGCGAGATCACCTGGGACGAGTGGTTCCGTACGTTCGACGAGCGCAAGCTGAACCTGATCTACCAGGAGCAGCTCCGCGACGGCCGGCCCAGCAACTTCTTCCGGACGGAGTCGCCCGATCGGGAGGACGCCTGACGTGTTTGGCGGAATGGTCGGCGGGTATCCGCTGTTGGCCACGGAGGAGGGGCCGCGCGGCGACGCCCGGGGTGGGACACCGGCGCTGTGATCGGCGAGACAGCCCATCCGGCTTGTTTCGGGAAACCGGGCGAACTAACTTTATTGCACCGCGCCACGCTTGGAAACGTTCGGGGGAGCGGCGGATCGATCAGATCCGTGCACCGAGCGAGGCGCAGGGGACGGGTGGAACAACACCGTTGGGGGACGGTGGCCACCTGTTTGGACCGGCGGCGCGAGCGGGCGACGCCTACGGGGGTGGGTATCGCCCGCCGCCGCCGGTCATACCGTGCGAGCGCCCGTCACGACCACCGGTCGTGACGGGC
>NZ_JBSGDY010000003.1:0-109177 GCF_053602615.1 Micromonospora sp. NPDC004336 | reverse complement strand
CGCCCGCCGGCTACGGTCCGCCCGGCTACGGCCCGCCCGGTTACGGCCCGCCCGGCTGGCCCGGCCCGCGCCCCCCGTCGCCCGTCGCCCGTCGCCCGCCCGTCGCCCGCCCGTCGCCCGGTGGCATCCGGCCGGGGCGGTCAGAGCGTCGGGCAGGGGAGCCGCCAGGCGTCCAACCGCCGCTCCTTGCGGATCGAGGAGAAGCCGTAGCCCACCGTGGTGACGCAGAAGTCCGTGGTCGAGCCGGTGTACTCGACGTGGAACACCGGCTTGCCCGCCTCGACGAACGGCAGCAGCTTGGCGCACAGGCCCAGCCGGACGCACTCCTCGTTGACGGCGAAGTCGAAGTCCGGCGCCAGGGCGGCCACCTGCGGCACGGCGTCGACCAGGCCGGGGGAGAGGTCCAGGGACCGGGCCAGCTCGGCCAGCCGGCGGTTGAACAGCAACTGGTCGTCGAAGCCGAGCGGGAAACCGGAGCGTCGGGCGTACCCGTCGGCGTCGGCCAGCGCGACCGCGCCGAAGCCCTTGCCCCGGCAGAGTCGGAACCGGTCCGCCAGTACCGGCCGCAGCGCGTCCCACTGCCGCACGTCGAGCCACCGGCTCTGCGGGCGGGGCGCCGGGGCACCGCGTACGGCGGTCGGGAAGCGGCTCGCGTCCGGGTCGGTGGGCGCGACCGATCCCACGTGCACGAGGCAGACCAGCCGGCGGTCCCGGGAACGCAGCTCGGCGGTCTCGGCTGCGGTGGTGGCGACCGGGTCGAGCAGGAAGACGTCGGCGTCGACGGTCGGGTCCAGCGCCCCGCTCAGCTGCCACTGCCACTGCCAGCGCCCGGCCGATTCCACCGGCCAGGTGGTCGGCGCGCCGGGCGGGGCGAGCGCCACCCGGCAGGCACCGACGGTGGTCAGCAGGGCGAGCACGGCGCAGCGGGCCAGGACGGCGCGCGGGCCCCACCCGACGGCGCGCGTACGCGGCCCGATCCGCATCGGCAGCTCCGCAGGTCGCGGGCGGCCCCGCGCCGCCCGGGCGGGTACGCCGGCGTGGCGTACCTCACCCGGTCAAACGAGCGCGGACCCGGCCACGACTCGCGTTCAGCGCGGCGCGGCGAAGACCTGCGTCCAGTAGGGCCCGTTGCTGCTCGCGACGCCGACGCCGATCTCGGTGAAGGCGCAGTTGAGGATGTTGGCCCGGTGCCCGGGGCTGTTCATCCAGGCGTCCATCACCGCCGCCGGCGTCTTCTGGTTCCAGGCCACGTTCTCGCCGTAGGTGCGCCAGGCGTAGCCGACGCGGTCCAGCCGGTCGCCGGCGTCGCTGCCGTCGCTGCCGGTGTGCGACATGTTCCGGTGGTCGGCCTGGTCCTGGCTGTGCCGCTGGGCGGCGGTCATCAGCTTGCTGTCGACGCTCAGCGCGCCGCAGCCGGCCTTGGCCCGCTCGGCGTTGACCAGGTTCACCACCTCGCGGGCCTGGGCGCTGACGCCGCTGCTGACGGGCGCCTTCGTGGCCGGCGCGCTGCTGCGCTCGACGCTGCGCCGCGAGGCCGCCGTGGAACGCGACGGCGCCGGGGTGGGACTGGTCGTCCTGGTGGGCGACGGGGTGGGCTTCGCGCTGGTCGGCGCGGCGCTCGGGGTGGGCGCGGCCAGCGCGTCGCCGGGCGTGCCCCCGGTGCCCGGCAGGGCCGGGGCGGCGGCGACCGTGTCGTCCGCGGCGGCCGGGTCGGTCTCCGGGCCGTCGCCGCCGAGCGCCACCGCGCCGACGCCGAGGCTCACCACCAGGGTGGCCGCCGCGGCGGCGCCGCCGATCAGCGCCGGGCGGGAGAGGCGGCGGGGAATGCGGTGCCGGCCCTCGGCGGGCGCCGTCGCGGCCGGGGAGTCGCCGTGCGCCGCGAGGTCGAAGGCGGCGGTCGGGGAGTCGCCGCGCGCCCCGAGGCCGAGGGCAGCGGTCGGGGCGTCGGTCGGCCGGCCGGCGGGCGTCCGGTCGACGACCGGGGAGGCGTACGGCCCGCCCGGCCGGCGGTCGGTGTCGGCGTGCCAGCGCTCGCCCGCCTCGCCGTGCCAGCGCTCGTCCGTTTCGTCGTGCCAGCGCTCGCCCTGCCAGGGCTCGGCCGGTCGGGCGTTCCCGTCCTGCCGGGGCCGGGCCGGCTCCGCGGGTACGCCCTGCCGGGGCCCGGCCGGCTCCGCTGGCTCGGCGCGCCAGGTGGCGGTCGGCTCGGCCTGCCAGCGCGGGGTCGGCTGGTCGCGGTGCCACTCGTCGGCGGGGCGGTCCGGGTCGTCACCGAACAGGTAGGCCGACCTCGGCTCCGGACGGTCGGTCAGCCAGGCCGGCTCCTCGCGCAGCGGCTGCTCGGGGCGTCCGGGGGCGCCGTCCGGGTCGTTCGGGTCGGTCCAGCGGTACACGCCTGTGCCTCCACGGGGTCGGTTGCGGGCCGGGGTGACGCTACGTGTCGGCCACGAACAGCGGCAACGTGGCTAAGGAAGAGTTAAGGGGAAGTCGGGCGGCAGGGTAGGGACTTCCGGGGATACGGGGCGTAGAGTCAGGGTGTCCGGACAGAGCGTGTCCGCGCCTTGTGGCAGCCCCCCGACAAGTGGACAGGTCGACGTGGAAATGATCTACGGCCTGCGAGAACTTGACGACGGAGGGGGTATCGGCTCAATATATAGGTGTCGCCAGTCGCGCCCGGTCATGCCCAGAATCGTCTGGAAATGACAGCCGCGTACATATTGGGCGCGCGTTGGCCGGCCTTTCCGGCAGCGCATATCAAGGAGTCATCATGGCTAAGGCCCTGTACGGCCACGTAGGCGCAGCGCCCGATCGGCGTCTGCTCGACGAGGTCACCCGACTGCGTGCCACGGTTCGGGCTCTGGAGTTCGAGATCACCAGGCTGCGTGCCGACAACGATCGGCTCGCGGCGGCTGCGGCGGAGGCGGACGACCTGCTCCGTCTGGCCGAGCCCGCGCTGACCTGAGCCTCGGGTTCCGAAAACTGAATCGCAACACGCAAAAAGCGCGCCGACACTTCCGTGCCGGCGCGCAGCTCTGTCCGCACCCTTTTCGCCGGCCCCAATTCGCGATCTTGCGCCGCCCGGTCGGGGAACTGTGAACAGGGCAGCCGCGGCCCCTGTCCGACGGGCAGCCGCGGCCCCCGTCGGACGGTCCGGCCCGGGGCCCGTCAGGCGGGTCGCGTGCCGGGCCGCCGCCGGTCCCGGGTTAGTCTGCGGGTTCACCCAGGTCCGCGCAGCCGGCGACGGTACGGCGGCCACCGGACGAGGATCGAGAAGGTGCATCTCAAGAGCCTGACGGTGAGGGGCTTCAAGTCCTTCGCCTCCGCGACGACGCTGAAGCTGGAGCCGGGGATCACCTGCGTGGTCGGCCCCAACGGCTCCGGCAAGTCCAACGTCGTCGACGCCATCGCCTGGGTGCTCGGCGAGCAGGGCGCCAAGGCGCTGCGCGGCGGCAAGATGGAGGACGTCATCTTCGCCGGCACCGCCGGCCGGGCGCCGCTGGGCCGGGCCGAGGTGACCCTCACGATCGACAACACCGACGGCGCGCTGCCGATCGAGTACACCGAGGTGTCGATCACCCGCCGGATGTTCCGCTCCGGCGAGAGCGAGTACGAGATCAACGGCGACTCCTGCCGGCTGCTCGACATCCAGGAGCTGCTGTCGGATTCCGGCATCGGCCGGGAGATGCACATCATCGTCGGCCAGGGGCGGCTCGACGGCATGCTGCACGCCAAGCCGGAGGACCGGCGCTCGTTCATCGAGGAGGCGGCCGGCGTCCTCAAGCACCGCAAGCGCAAGGAGAAGGCGCTGCGGAAGCTCGACGCGATGCAGACCAATCTCAACCGGCTGACCGACCTGACCGCCGAGCTGCGCCGCCAGCTCAAGCCGCTGGGCCGGCAGGCCGAGGTGGCCCGGCGCGCCGCCGCGATCCAGGCCAACCTGCGCGACGCCCGGCTGCGGCTGCTCGCCGACGACCTGGCCACCCTGCGCGCCACCCTCGACCGGGAGATCGCCGACGAGACGGCGGTGCGCGAACGGCGCGAGCAGGTCGAGGCCGAGCACACCGAGGTGCAGGCGCGGCTGGCCGAGTTGGAGGCGGCCCTCGCCGAGGACGCGCCGCTGCTGGCCGCCGCGCAGGACACCTGGTACAAGCTCTCCGCCCTCTCCGAGCGGTTCCGCTCCATCGAGCAGCTTGCCCGCGAACGGCTGCGGCACCTCAGCGCCACGCCCGACGACGAGCGGCCCGGCCGCGATCCCGACCAGCTGGAGGCCGAGGCCGAGCGGGTCCGCGAGCAGGAGGAGGAGCTGCGCGCCGCGCTCACCGACGACCAGATCCGGCTCGCCGAGGCCGTCGAGCACCGCCAGGAGCTGGAGCGGCAGCTCGCCGCGGCCGAGCGCGAGCTGGTCGCCGCCGCCAAGGCGATCGCCGACCGCCGGGAGGGGCTGGCCCGGCTGACCGGCCAGGTCAACTCCGCCCGGGCTCGGACCACCAGCGCGGGCGAGGAGATCGAGCGGCTCGCCGCCGCGCACGCCGACGCGCTGGCCCGGGCCGAGCAGGCGCAGGCCGAGCTGGACGCGGTGGCCGAGCAGTCCACCGAGGCGGACCGGGACAACGCCGACCTCGACGCCCGGCACGCCGAGGCGGTCGCCGCCCAGGAGCGGGCGCAGGCCACCGTGCGGTCGCTCACCGACGCGGAGCGCGCGGCGGAGAAGGACGCCGCCACCTGGAAGGCCCGGGAGGAGGCGCTCGCCCTCGGCCTGCGCCGCAAGGACGGCGCGGGCGCGCTGCTGGCCCGCGCCGACGAGGTGCCGGGCCTGCTGGGCAGCCTGGCCGGGCTGCTCACCGTCGCCCCCGGGCAGGAGGCCGCGCTCGCCGCCGCCCTCGGCGGGCTCGCCGACGCGGTCGCGGTCAGCGGCGTCGACGAGGCGGTCGAGGCGATGCGGCTGCTGAAGATCTCCGACGCCGGCCGGGCCGGCCTGCTGGTCGGCAGCCCCGCCGGGCCGGGGATGGACGCCCCGGTCGACGCGCTGCGGCCGAAGCTGCCCGACGGCGCCCGCTGGGCGCCCGACCTGGTGGAGTGCTCCCCGCAGATCCGCCCGGCGGTGCACCGGGCGCTGCGCGACGTGGCGCTTGTCGACGACCTCGCGGCGGCGGCCGAGGTGGTCGCCGGCAATCCGGAGCTGCGCGCGGTCACCCCCGACGGGGACGTGGTCGGGGCGTACGCGGCGGCCGGCGGGTCGGCCAAGGCGCCGAGCTTCATCGAGGTGCAGGCGGCGGTCGAGGAGGCCCGGTCGAACCGGCTCGCCGCCGAGCAGACCGGCGCGGAGCTGCGCGAACAGCTCGTCGACGCCCGCGCCGAGGTGGCCGCCGCCAAGGAGGCCGTGCAGCACGCCGCCGCCGCCAAGCGGGAGGCGGAGAGCCACCGCAACGCCGCCGCCCGCCGGCTGGCCGAGCTGGGCGCGGCGGCCCGCTCCGCGAAGGCGGAGACCGACCGGCTCGGCGAGTCCCGGGCCCGCGCGGAGGCGGCCCGGGAGCGGGACCTGCTCACCCTCGCCGAGCTGGAGGAGCGGCTGCGGCTGGCCGAGGAGACCCCGGTCGACGCGGAACCCTCCACCGAGGAGCGCGACCAGCTCGCCGCGATGGTGCCGCAGGCGCGGCAGAACGAGATGGAGGTCCGGCTCGCGGTGCGTACCGCCGAGGAGCGGGTCTCCTCGATCGCCGGCCGCGCCGACTCGCTGCGCCGGCAGGCCACCGCCGAGCGGGCCGCGCGGGAACGCGCGGCGGCGCGGCGGGCGGCGCGCACCCGGGGCGCGGGGATCGCCCGCGCCGTGGCGGGCGGCGCCCGGGAGGCCCTCACCCGGCTGGCGACCTCCATCGCGGCGGCCGAGGAGCACCGCGACGCCGTGGCGCGCGAACGGGCCTCCCGCGAGGCCGAGCTACAGGAGGTACGCGGCGCCGCCAAGCGGCTCGCCGCCGAGCTGGAGCGGCTGACCAGCCAGGTGCACCGGGACGAGGTGGCCCGCGCCGAGCAGCGGCTGCGCATCGAGCAGCTGGAGGCCAAGGCGGCGGAGGATTTCGGGCTGGACGTGGAGACCCTGGTCGCCGAGTACGGCCCGACCCAGCCCGTGCCGCCCACCCAGGCCGACGTGGCGGCGGCCGAACGCGACGGCCTGCCGGTGCCCGAGCCGGTGCGTTACGAGCGGCCCGTGCAGGAGAAGCGGGCCGCCAAGGCGGAACGGGAACTCACCCTGCTCGGCAAGGTCAACCCGCTGGCCCTGGAGGAGTTCGCCGCGCTGGAGGAGCGCTACAAGTTCCTCTCCGAGCAGCTGGAGGACCTCAAGGCCACCCGCCGCGACCTGCTCACCGTGGTCAAGGACGTCGACGACCGGATCCTGGAGGTCTTCGCCAGCGCGTTCGAGGACACGGCCCGGGAGTTCCAGCAGGTCTTCACCGTCCTCTTCCCCGGCGGCGAGGGGCGGCTGGTGCTCACCGACCCCGACGACCTGCTCACCACGGGCGTCGAGGTGGAGGCCCGCCCGCCGGGCAAGAAGATCAAGCGGCTGTCGCTGCTCTCCGGCGGCGAGCGGTCGCTGACCGCCGTCGCGATGCTGGTGGCGATCTTCCGCGCCCGGCCCAGCCCGTTCTACATCATGGACGAGGTGGAGGCGGCGCTCGACGACGTCAACCTGGGCCGGCTGATCACGCTGCTGGCCCAGTTGCGGGAGAAGAGCCAGCTCATCGTCATCACGCACCAGAAGCGGACGATGGAGGTCGCCGACGCCCTGTACGGCGTGACGATGCGCAACGGGGTGACCCAGGTGATCAGCCAACGGCTCAACCGGGCCGACACCGACGACGAGCGGCGTGGCCGCGGCGAGGAGAACGAGTAGTGGGTCGGGAACGCGCCACGGCGCTCCTGGTGGACTTCGACGGCGTCCTGCGGCGCTGGGACCCGGCCGTCGCCGCCGGCGTGGAGCGGGAGTACGGCCTCTCCGAGGGCGTGCTCACCGAGATCGCCATGCAGTGGGGGCGGCTCCGGCCCGTGCTGACCGGCGAGGTCAGCCACGCCGACTGGGTGGCCAGCGTCGCCGACGCGCTCACCGAGTCGGTGGGCGGCCGCGAGCGGGCCCGGGCGGCGGTGGAGCAGTGGCAGCGCTACCGGGGCGAGGTGGACCGGGAGGTGCTCGACGTGGTCCGCGACGCGCGGGCGGGCGGCATCCGGGTCGGGCTCGGCACGAACGCCACCGACCTGCTCGACGCCGACCTGGCGGCGCTCGGCCTCGTCGGCGAGTTCGACGTGGTGGTCAACTCGTCCAAGATCGGGGTGCACAAGCCGGCGAAGGAATACTTCCAGGCCGCCTGCGAGGCGCTGGAGACCTCGCCGGGGCGGGTCCTCTTCGTCGACGACGAGGACTGGGCCGTCCGGGGCGCCCGCGCGGCCGGGCTCTCGGCGCTGCGCTGGAGCGGCCCGGCCGACCTGCGCTACCTGCGGGCGGCGCTGGCGTACTGAGCCGGGCACGGCTTCCTCCGGCGCGTCGGCTCCGCCGACGGTCCGGTTCCTCCGAGGCGCGGTCCGGCGTCGCCCGACCGGCGGAGGCCCGGCGCCTCGGTCACCGCGAACGGCGGGGGATCGAGCCGGCTGTCGCCCCTCGCCCGGCCAACACCCGCCACCGTGAACGGCGGGGGCCGAGCCGGCTGTCGACCCCCGCCCGGCGAACACACGCCGGGCGGGGCGGTCGGGCGCGGGCGCCCGAGGGGGATCAGTCCCCGGTGACGCCGTCGATGCGTTCGCGGATCAGGTCGGCGTGCCCGTTGTGCCGGGCGTACTCCTCGATCATGTGCACGTAGATCCAGCGCAGGTTGAACGTCCGGCGCTTCGGGCCGACCTCGGTGAAGGTCTCGTCGAGCGAGCGGCCCGCCGCGGCCTTCCGGGCCAGCTCCACCTCGCGGTGGAAGGTGGCGAAGTCCGCCTCGGCGTCGGCGGAGCTGGCGTCGAGGTCGGCGTCGGGGTTGTCGGGCGTGAAGTAGGGGTAGTCGACCTGCTCGCCGGCGAGGTTCTCCCGGAACCACCAGGCCTCCACCTCGGCGAGGTGCCGGACCAGGCCGAGCAGGGTCAGCCCGGAGGGCTCGACGCTGGGCGTCTTCAACTGCTCGGCGGTCAGCCCGGCGCACTTGAGCAGCAGGGTCTGCCGCTGGTAGTCCAGCCAGCCCTCCAGCATGGTGCGTTCGTCGCCGACGTAGGGCTCTCGGTTCCGGGTGATCTCCGGTGCTCGCCAGGTCATGCGGGCCATCCTGGCGGAAACCCCTGACGGTCGCGACCGCATTTGTCGCAGGCGGCGGGACGACCAGCGCCTGCGTGAGCCGGGCGGAGCGACGGAGGACGGGCGCGTCGGAGTACGGCCGGTGCGGCCGTACTCCGACTGCTCGACGGTGATCTCCCGCGGTCGCTCCTGGTGGGCAGGTGGAGCGGCCCGGGCGCGGCGTCGGCCCTCGGGTCGAGGGGCCCCGTCAACCTCTTCCGGCGATGGTCACCTGGGCGGAGCCGTCCGGCATGCCGGCGATGCTGACGTTGCTGCCGGCGGCCGTGGTGGGGGTGCCCATCCCGGGCAGCGGCCGGAGCGGGTCCCAGGTGCCGTTGGGGTGGCGGATCTTGTGGTAGACGCCGTCGTCGATGCCGATCATGAGGACGTGGGCGGAGCCGTCGGGCATGCCGGTGATGGCGACGTCCTTGCCGGCGGCGGGGGTGGTGGTGTTGTAGCCGGTGATGGGCTGGAATCCGATTCGGCATCGACGACTGGGAATAGGTGAATCCGTCCAGGTCGGAGCCGGGAAGCCGGTGGTGGCGGTCCTCGTGGTCGCGGCGGGCTGCGGCGGGGTCAGCCACCGGGGGTCAGCCGCTGCCGCATCACCCGCCGCAGGTGGCCGTCGCTCGTGGTGCCCTCGATGGTCACCTCGGCGGCCCGCCCGGTGTGCACCAGCGTGGCGACCGCGTTGCCGAAGTACGGGCCGGCCAGCCGCTTCCACCGCAGCGAGGGCCGGCGGACCCCGGCCGAGCGGGCGAGCGCCCGGGTCGCCCCGGCGGGCCCGGGCGACCAGCCCAGCCGCATCAGCGGGCGCAGCCCGGCGGGCACCTGGTTGTGGATGGGCGAGCAGGTGAGCTGGTGCACGGGGGTGACGACGCTCCGGTCGTCGAACCGGGCCCGCGCCACGTACGAGTGGTGCACGTCACCGGAGAGCACGCTGATCGAGGCCGGCGGCGCGTACGCGGGCCCGGCCCCGACCCGCTCGCCGGGCTGGCCCGGGGTGCCGCTGCCGATCCGGGCGAACAGCGCGCCCAGGGCGTCGAACGAGCGGCGGAAGGCGGCCCAGTGTTCCAGGTCGAGGCCCCGGCGCAGCTTCTCGGACAGCCGCCCGACCCAGCGCCGGCGGGAGTCGGCGAGCTTCTCGTTCCACGCCTCCACGTGGTGGATGCCCGGCGGCAGCAGCCACGGCAGCGAGGAGCCGACCACGAGGTGGTCGTAGACGCCGTGGGCCTGGTCGAGGAACCACGACCACTCGCCCGGGGGCAGCATGGCCCGCTGGCCGGGCTCCAGCACCCGGCTGCACCGGTTGTCCAGCATCACCAGCCGGGTCCGGCCCAGGTCCAGCGCGTAGCTCCACTGGTACTGCACCGCCCGCCACCGCTCGGTGTCGTGGGCGAGGTCGGCCTCGGTGTCGACCCGCTGGCCGAACTCGCGCAGCACGCCGGTGGCGTCCTCGGCGGCGCTGACCTTGGCGAAGACCGGGTCGGCGGCGATCTCGTCGGGGGAGAGGTTGCCCAGGTGCTGGTAGACCCAGTAGGACGCCAGGCCGCTGGTGATCCGCTCCGCCCACCAGGGCTGCTCGCGCATGTCGGCCCGCCAGGAGGCCGAGGTGTTCCAGTCGTCGATGACCTCGTGGTCGTCGAAGATCATCACGCTCGGCACGGTGGAGAACAGCCACCGGATCTCCGGATCGCGCCAGGACTCCAGGTAGAGCTTCGTGTACTCGTCGAAGCTGACCACCTGGTCGGCGGGCGCGCCCTTCGGCCGCCGCCGGCGCCGCTTCAGCAGCCGCCGCACTGTGGGGGAGGTCACGTCGGCGTAGACCTGGTCGCCGAGGAGCACCAGCAGGTCGGGCAGGTCGGCCGGGTCGGGGGCGGCCATCAGCCGCCGGGCGTACGCGTCGAGCGCGTCCGGGGGCAGCCGCCGGGTCGTGGCGTGCTGGGTGGTCTCCCGGCAGGAGCCGAAGACGAGCCGGACGGGCTGGTCGAGGTCGTCGGCCGGCCGGGTGCGGATCACGCTGGGCGGGAAGCCGCTCTTCGTGACCGGCCAGGCGACCTCGTCGTCGATCAGCACCTCGTAGGTGGTCGCGCTGTCCGGGGCGAGCCCCTCCACCACGACGAGCGCGTAGTGGTGGTCGTACGCGGAGAAGGTGGGCGCGGTGCCGGAGGCGCCGCTGGCGGTGCGGACGGTGACCACGGCGGGCGCGCTGGTCTCGACCCAGACGGTGGCCCGCGTCCCGACCACCCGCCGCAGCAACGGGCCGATGAGCAGGTGTGCCGCGGGCATGGTGGACCTCCAGGTGAGCGGACTTCATCTTTACTACCCGGCCGGCGGTCGCACCACTGCTGGCTGTGACCGAGCCTACGCCGGTTCGCGGCGGGGCCGCCGGGAGCGGTGGCTGGGACAGCTTCGCCGGCATCTGGAAGGATTCCGGCATGACCGAATACCTCCTCATCGCACTCGCCCTGCTCGGCGTGCTGATCCTTGGCGGCATCGGGCTGGTCGTGCCGCGGCTGCGCCGGCGCCCGGAGCCGCCGCTGCCCGAGACGGAGGTCGAGACCCGGGCCGAGGAGGACCTGGCCGGCCCGCCGGTGGAGGCGCCGGAGGCCGAACTCTCCACCGGGATCCTGGTGGAACCGCCGGTCGTGGAGGCCCCGGCCCCGGTGCTGGAGGTCCCCGAGCCGACCGCCGGGCGGCTGGTCCGGCTGCGGTCCCGGCTCTCCCGCTCGCAGAACGTGTTCGGCAAGGGCCTGCTCGGCCTGCTCAGCCGCGACCACCTCGACGAGGACGCCTGGGAGGAGATCGAGGACAGCCTGATCACCGCCGACGTCGGCATCGACGCCACCCGGGACATCGTCGACCGGCTGCGCGAGCGGACCCGCGTCCTCGGCACCCGGTCGGCGTCCGAGCTGCGCGCGCTGCTCGCCGCCGAGCTGGTCAACGCGCTCGACCCGACGCTGGACCGGTCGCTGCGCACCGCCGGCAGGGACGGCGTGCCGGCGGTGCTGCTGGTGGTCGGCGTCAACGGCGCGGGCAAGACCACCACCTGCGGCAAGATCGCCCGGGTGCTCGTCGCCGACGGCCGCAGCGTGCTGCTCGGCGCCGCCGACACCTTCCGGGCCGCCGCCGCGGACCAGCTGGAGACCTGGGGTGGGCGGGTCGGCGCGGAGACCGTCCGGGGCCCGGAGGCGGCCGACCCGGCCAGCGTGGCGTTCGACGCCGTCAAGCGCGGCATCGACACGGGCGTGGACACCGTGCTGATCGACACCGCCGGCCGCCTGCAGAACAAGATCGGCCTGATGGACGAGCTGGGCAAGGTCAAGCGGGTGGTGGAGAAGCACGGCCCGATCGACGAGACGCTGCTGGTCCTCGACGCCACGACCGGGCAGAACGGGCTGGAGCAGGCCCGCGTCTTCACCGAGGTCGTCAACGTGACCGGCGTGGTGCTCACCAAGCTCGACGGCACCGCCAAGGGCGGCATCGTGATCGCCGTGCAGCGCAAGCTGGGCATCCCGGTCAAGCTGGTGGGGCTGGGCGAGGGCAAGGACGACCTGGCGCCGTTCGACCCCGCGCAGTTCGTCGACGCGCTGCTCGGTACCGAGCCGCTCGCCCGGGACGCGTAACCTCGCAGTGACGACCGACGATCGCGCCTACGCCGGGTGGCGCGACCCCAGCCACCCGTCGCAGCGCCTCGGGAGACCGTACGTGACTTCGCAGGAGATCCCGCTGCACGGCGGGAACGTCAGCACCGTGGTCCGGGTCGGCGACACGGTCCGGCGCAACGCCGGGCCGTGGACGCCCTCGGTCCACGCCCTGCTGCGCCACCTGGAATACGTGGGCTTCACCGGCGCCCCCCGCGCGCTCGGCATGGACGAGCGCAACCGTGAGGTCCTGTCGTACCTGGAGGGGGAGTGCGGGGAATACCCGCTGGCCCCGCACTGGGTCACCGACGAGGCGCTGGTGACCGTGGCCACCATGCTGCGGATGTTCCACGACGCCCAGTACGGCTTCGTGCCGCCGCCCGGGGCGGTCTGGCGCTCGTTCGGCCCGCCGCCGCCGGACACCGAGGTGATCTGCCACCACGACGCCGCCCCGCACAACGTGATCTGGCGGCCCGACGGCACCCTCGGTCTGATCGACTTCGACCTCGCCTCGCCCGGCGCGCGGATCTACGACGTGGCGTACGCGGCCTGGACCTGGGTGCCGATCTTCTCCGACCGGGACTCGATCACGCTCGGCTGGAAGCACCCGGACCGGCCGCGCCGGCTGCGCCTCTTCGCCGACGCGTACGGGCTGATCCCGCGCGACCGGCACCGGCTGATCCGCACCATCCGCAAGCGGATCGTCGACCACGTCGAGGGCATCCGCCGGATGGCCGCCGCCGGTGAGCCGGCGTTCGTCCGGATCGTGCACAAGGGGCACCTGCGCCGGCCGATGCGGGACCTGCGGCTGCTCGACTACGAGCGCAACGCGCTGGAGTACGCGCTGCGCTGAGCGGTCGGTGCCACCGCGCGCCGCGGTGAGGTTCTCTTCACACGTCCGAAACAAGCCGTCACCGGCCGGAAATCGACGGGTGACGCTGGGGGAAACAGGGAGCGAGCAGGCTTCCGCGCATCCGGCGTACGGGCGACGCTGCCCCGGAAGCCGGGAAGGAGGGAACTTCACCTTTAGGAGGCCAGCGTGCCTGAGGCACCCACGATCGATTCCGGCAACACCGTGTGGTTGCTGGTGTCGACGGCGCTCGTGCTGCTCATGACGCCCGGACTGGCGCTGTTCTACGGCGGCCTCAACCGGGCCAAGGGTGTACTGAACATGATGATGATGAGCTTCTCCGCGATCGGGCTCATCTCCGTTTTGTGGTGGTTCTACGGATTCAGCATCGCGTTCGGCAGCGATGTCAACGGCTTCTGGGGCGACCCGGGCGCCTACCTCGGCACCAGCACCTTCCTCGCCGAGACCGACCTGTGGGGCGCGACGGCCGAGAACCCGAGCGGCATCGGCGTCCCGCTCTACGTGTTCATGGCCTTCCAGATGATGTTCGCCGTGATCACCGTCGCGCTGATCAGCGGCGCGATCTCCGACCGGGCCAGGTTCGCCGGCTGGCTGCTGTTCGCGTTCGGCTGGGCGACGCTGGTCTACTTCCCGGTCGCGCACTGGGTGTGGGGCGGCGGCATCATCGGCGGCGACATCCACGCGCTCGACTTCGCCGGCGGCACCGCCGTGCACATCAACGCCGGCGCGGCGGCCCTGGCCCTGGCCCTGGTGCTCGGCAGGCGGCTCGGCTGGCCCCGGGAGGGCATGAAGCCGCACAACATCCCGCTCGTCGCGCTCGGCGCCGGGCTGCTCTGGTTCGGCTGGTTCGGCTTCAACGCCGGCTCCGAGCTCACCGTCGACTCGGTCGCCGGTCTGGCCTTCGTCAACACCCAGCTCGCCACGGCCGCCGCCGTGCTCGGCTGGATCGCCGTCGAATGGATCAAGGACCGGAAGCCGACCCTGGTCGGCGCCTCGTCCGGCGCCGTCGCCGGCCTGGTCGCCATCACCCCGGCCTGCGGCTTCATCGCCCCCTGGGCGGCGGTGCTGCTCGGTCTCGTCGCCGGGGCGGTCTGCGCGCTGGCGATCAGCTTGAAGTACCGGCTCGGCTACGACGACTCGCTCGACGTGGTCGGCGTGCACTTCGTCGGCGGCTGGATCGGGTCGCTCTGGCTGGGCCTGTTCGCCACCAACTCGGTCAACGGCGCGATCACCGACGTGGTCGGCGCCTCCGACGGCCTGTTCTACGGTGGTGGGGCGACGCAGCTCGGCCGGCAGGCCCTGGCCGGCCTGATCGTCACCGCCTGGTCCTTCGCGGTGGCCTGGCTGCTCGCCTTCGCGATCGAGAAGACGATCGGCTTCCGGGTCCGGGGCGAGGACGAGGTCGGCGGCATCGACATCGCCGAGCACGCCGAGAGCGGCTACGACCTGTCCCCGGCCGCGGGCAGCGGCGGCGGCAGCGCCTTCGCCCTGGCCGGGCTGGGCGGGGGCAGGCAGCCGGCGGAACCGGCCGCGCCCGCCGCGCCCCCCGCCGCGCCTGCCGACGAGAAGGCTGACGAAAAGGCTGACGGGAGTGCTGACGAGCCGGCCGCCGGGCCGGTCGACGAGAAGGTCGCCGGTTAACGTTCCGGTGAGGGAGGGGTTGGACATGAAGCTGGTGACCGCGGTCATCAAGCCGTACCAGCTGGACGCGGTGAAGGAGGCCCTGCACGCCCTCGGCGTGGCCGGCCTGACCGTCAGCGAGGTCCAGGGCTACGGCCGGCAGAAGGGGCACACCGAGGTCTACCGGGGTGCCGAGTACACGGTCGAGTTCCTGCCCAAGATCCGGGTGGAGGTGCTCACCGACGAGATCGATGTGGAGAAGATCGTCGACGCCGTCGTGGTGGCCGCCCGGACGGGCAAGATCGGCGACGGCAAGGTCTGGGTGACCACCGTCGACGAGGTCGTCCGGGTCCGTACCGGCGAACGCGGCCTCGACGCGCTCTGACCGGGCCACGACCGAGATGACCTCGCTGACCGGGAGGGCCGCGTCGGGACACGCCGGGAACGGCGACGCGGGCCTCCCGGGCGGCGGGGGCGTCGGGGAGGCCGCCCGGGCCGCCCGCGCCGACGCCCACGACCGGTGGCTGCGCGGGCTGCTGCCGGACCGGCCGGGGGTGGCGCTGGTCGCCGTCGGCGGGCTGGGACGGCGGCAGTGCGCGCCGTACGGCGACCTCGACCTGGTGCTGCTGCACGCCGGGGCGGCCGGCGTGGACGACCTGGCCGCCTCCCTCTGGTATCCGATCTGGGACGCCGGGCTGCGGCTGGACCACTCCGTGCGGACCGTCGACGAGGCGCTGGCGGTCGCCCGCGACGACGTGAAGGTCGCCCTCGGGCTGCTCGACGCGCGGCTGGTGGCCGGGGACGCCGCGCTCGCCGACACCCTCGCCCGGGCCGCCCTCGACCAGTGGCGGCGGACCGCCGTGCGGCGGCTCGCCGGGCTGCGGGAGCTCACCGTCGCCCGCTGGGAGGCCCACGGCGAGCTGGCCTTCCTGCTCGAAGGCGACCTGAAGGAGGCCGCCGGCGGGCTGCGCGACGTCGGCCTGCTGCGGGCCGTCGCCACCGCCGGCGTCACCGACGCCCTGCGCCCCGCCGTTCACGCCGCGCACCGGCGGCTGCTGGACACCAGGGACGCGCTGCACATCCAGGTCGGCCGCCGGGTCGACCGGCTGGTCGCCCAGGAACGCGACGGCGTCGCCGCGCTGCTCGGGCTGCACGGGGACGCGCTGCTGCGCCGGATCGCCGGGGACGCCCGCACCGTCAGCCACGCCCTCGACGACGCCTTCCGCGCCGTCGACCGGCTCCGCTCCGGCCGCCGCCGGGGAGCCGACGGGCGACCGCTGCGCCGGCCGGTCGCCCGGGACGTCGTGGCGCACGACGGCGAGCTGGTCCTCGCCCGCGCCGTGATCGGCGCGCGGCCCGACCCGAGCCTGTCGCTGCGGGTCGCCGCCGCCGCGGCCACCAGCCGACTGCCGATCGCCCGCGCCACCTGCGAGTGGCTCGCCGCGTACTGCCCGCCGCTGCCGGCGCCGTGGCCGGCCGAGGCCAGGAGCGCGCTGGTCACCCTGCTCGGCGCCGGTCCCGGCCTGGTGCCGGCCTGGGAGACCTGCGACCGGTACGGGCTGGTCGAGCGCTGGCTGCCCGAGTGGACCCGGCTGCGCAGCCTGCCGCAGCACAACCCGGTGCACCGGTTCACCCTCGACCGGCACCTCGTACAGACCGCCGCCGAGGCCGCCCGGCACACCAGGGAGGTCGACCGCCCCGACCTGCTGCTGCTCGGCGCCCTGCTGCACGACATCGGCAAGGGGCTGCCGGCCGGGGGCGACGGCGGGCAGGCGCCCGCCGACCACAGCACGGCCGGGGCGCCGCTGGCCGAGGCCGTGGCCGCCCGGATCGGCCTGCCCGCCCCGGAGGCGGCGCTGATCGGCACGCTGGTCCGGCTGCACCTGCTGCTGCCCGACGTGGCCACCCGGCGCGACCTCGCCGACCCGGTCACCATCGCCGGGGTGGCCGAGCGGGTCGGCGACACCACCACCCTCGACCTGCTGCACGCCCTGGTCCGGGCGGACGCCGCCGCCACCGGGCCGGCGGCCTGGTCGCGGTGGAAGGGCCGGCTGGTCGCCGAGCTGGTCGCCCGGGTGCGCACCGCGCTGGACACCGGCGCGCCGCCCGCCCCGCCCGCCCCGGACCCGGCGCTGCTGGCGGGGCCCCTGCCGGTCGTACGCGTGACGGGGGACCGGGTGGCGGTGGCCGCGGCGGACCGGCGCGGCCTGCTCGCGACGGTGGCCGGCTGCCTGGCCCTGCACCGGCTGGAGGTGATCTCCGCCGACGCCGCCACGGTCGACGGTCGGGCCCTGGTCGAGTGCCGGGTGCAGCCCCGCCACGGGCTGCCGCCCGACCCGGTCGCGCTCGGTGCCGACCTGCGCCGCGCGGTGAACGGCGACGTCTCGGTCACCCAGCGGCTGCGCGGCCGGGCGCTCGCGGCGCGGGCGGAGGGGGCCGCGCCGCGGGTGGTCTGGCACCGGGACGCCGCCACCGCCGCCGTGCTGCTGGAGTTGCGCGCCGCCGACGCGGCCGGGCTGCTCTACCGGGTCGCCCGCGCCCTCGACGAGGCCGGCGCCCAGGTGCGGGCGGCGCGCATCTCCACCCTGGGCGGGGACGTGGTGGACGCGTTCTACCTCGTCGGCGGCTGGCCGGACGACGCCGCCCGCGCCCGGCTGGAGGCCGCGCTGCTGGCCGCCGTGTGAGCGGGAGGCGCCGGCTGCGCCCGGCCCGGAGCGGCCGTGCGGGCGGCCGGATACCCTAGCGGTGGCCGGACACCTCGCCCGGTCGCCGATCTGCCCGCCGGAACACTGACAAACGGGATGTTCGCGTGTTTGACACCTTGAGTGACCGCCTGTCCGGGATCTTCACCAAGCTCCGCGGCAAGGGTCGGCTCACCGACGCCGACATCGACGCCACCGCGCGCGAGATCCGCCTCGCGCTGCTGGAGGCGGACGTCGCGCTGCCGGTGGTGAAGGGCTTCATCGCGAACGTCAAGGAGCGGGCGCGCGGCGCCGAGGTCTCCCAGGCGCTCAACCCCGCCCAGCAGATCATCAAGATCGTCAACGAGGAGCTGATCAACGTCCTCGGCGGCGAGGGGCGGCGGCTCCAGTTCGCCAAGCAGCCGCCGACCGTGATCATGCTGGCCGGCCTCCAGGGTTCCGGCAAGACCACCCTCGCCGGCAAGCTGGCCCGCTGGCTCAAGGCCCAGGGCCACCAGCCGCTGCTGGTCGCCGCCGACCTCCAGCGCCCCAACGCCGTCGGGCAGCTCCAGGTGCTCGGCGGGCGGGCCGGCGTCGAGGTGTACGCCCCGGAGCCCGGCAACGGCACCGGCGACCCGGTGCAGGTGGCCCGCGCCTCGATCGAGCACGCCAGGCGGGCGGCCCGGGACATCGTCATCGTCGACACCGCCGGCCGGCTCGGCATCGACGCCGAGATGATGCAGCAGGCCGCCGACATCCGCGACGCCGTCGACCCCGACGAGGTCATCTTCGTCATCGACGCGATGGTCGGTCAGGACGCCGTACGCACCGCCGAGGCGTTCCGCGACGGCGTCGGCATCACCGGCGTCGTCCTCTCCAAGCTCGACGGCGACGCCCGCGGTGGCGCGGCGCTGTCGGTCCGGGAGGTCACCGGGCAGCCGATCCTGTTCGCCTCCACCGGCGAGAAGCTGGAGGACTTCGACGTCTTCCACCCCGACCGGATGGCCAGCCGGATCCTCGGCATGGGCGACGTCCTCACTCTGATCGAGCAGGCCGAGCAGGCCTTCGACGCCGATCAGAAGGAGAAGATGACCGCCAAGCTGATGGGCGGCGAGCAGTTCACCCTGGAGGACTTCCTCGACCAGCTCATCGCGGTCCGCCGGATGGGCCCGATCGCCAACGTGCTGGCCATGATGCCCGGCATGGGGCAGATGAAGGACCAGCTCGCCGAGGTCGACGACAAGCACTTCGACCGGGTCACCGCGATCATCCGGTCGATGACCCCCGCCGAGCGGACCAACCCGAAGATCATCAACGGCTCCCGCCGGGCTCGCATCGCCAACGGCTCCGGCGTCACGGTGATGGACGTCAACCAGCTGCTCAACCGCTTCGCCGAGGCGCAGAAGATGATGAAGCAGATGGGCGGCATGATGGGCCTGCCCGGCGGCGGCCGGCGCAAGGCCACCAAGTCGCCGAAGAACAAGCGCAAGGGCACCAAGGGCGGCAACCGGCCGCGCGCCGGGGCGGGCGCCGGCATGCCGGGCGGCTTCCCGGGCGGGATGCCGCAGCTCCCGCCGGGCATGGACCCGAACGACCTGGCCGCCGGCCAGGGCCTCCCGCCGGGCTTCAAGCTGCCGAAGATCGACTTCAACAAGCTCGGCAAGGGCGGCGACGGCCGGCCCCGCTGAGGCGTGTCGGTGGCGGCGGGTGACGTGATCCCCGCATAGGGTGATGTCGCCCCTGGAAGGAGGAGTCATGACCGTGGCACCCATCCTGCCCGAGCGGTCGGAGTGGACGGTCGACGACCTCGGTGACCTGCCGAAGGACCTTCCGTACGAGTTGGTCAACGGAAGGTTGATCGTGCCGTCCCCCACCGCCGTGCACCAGGACCTCTGCGTCGAGCTGCTGCTCGCGTTACGGGTCAACTGCCCCGCCGACTACCTGGTCAGCATCGACCTGTCGATGCGCATCGACCGCCGCAACGAGCCGCGCCCCGACGTGGTCGCCATCCGCCGCGAGCACGCCGACCGCTCGCCCGTCCCCGTCGAGGACGCCCTGCTGGCCGTCGAGGTCCTCTCGCCGACCTCGACGTTCCGCGACCTCTACGACAAGGCGAAGGTCTACGCGCACGCCGGGGTGCGGACGTACTGGGTGGTCGACCCGCTGCACGAGCGGATGACCCTCACGGAGTACGCGCTCGGCCCCACCGGCGAGTACGAGGCGGTGACCCACACCGAGGACCTCTTCGTCACCGAGCGGCCGTGGAAGGTCTCCGTCGACCTGCCTGCGCTGACGGCGCGGCGGGCCGGGCTGCTGGCGCGCGACGAGGGCTGAGCGCCACCGGCCCGCGCGAGGCGGGGAGAATGGCGGGCGGACCCCCCTTTCGCGCAGACGGAGGACGCATGGCCTGGCACGTACGCGGCGTGGTGCTGCCCGACGACGAGGTCCGTGACCTGTGGCTGGTCGGGGACCGGGTGACCTTCACCCCGGTCCCGGGCGCGCAGACCATCGCCGACGGCGGCTTCGTGCTGCCCGGCCTGATCGACGCGCACTGCCACATCGGCATCGCCCGGGGCGGCGCCCCGATCACCTCGCTCGACCAGGCCCGCGAGCTGGCCCGCACCGACCGGGACGCCGGCGTCCTCGCGATCCGCGACGCCGGGTCGCCGTACCCGTACCCCGAACTGGACGACGCCGAGGACCTGCCGCGGCTGGCCCGCGCCGGCCGGCACATCGCGCCGCCCAAGCGCTACCTGCGCGACATCGGCGTGGAGGTCGGCGCGGCGGAGGTGGCGGCGACCGTCGCCGCGCAGGCGCGCGCCGGCAACGGCTGGGTCAAGCTGGTCGGCGACTGGATCGACCGGGGTGTCGGCGACCTCGCCCCGGCCTGGGACGCCGACACGATGACCGCCGCCGTCGAGGCCGCGCACGCCGCCGGCGTACGGGCCGCCGTGCACACGTTCTCCGAGTCGGCCGTCGAGATCATGGTGCGGGCCGGGGTGGACTCGGTCGAGCACGGCACCGGGCTGAGCCTCGACCTGATCGACGAGATGGCCCGGCGGGGCACCGCCCTGGTCCCCACGATGATCAACATCCGGACCTTCGGCGGGATCGCCGACCAGGCGCGCGCCAAGTTCCCCGGCTACGCCGACCACATGCTCGCCCTGCGCGACCGCTTCCCGGCGGTGGTGCGGGCCGCGCACGAGGCGGGGGTGCCGATCTACGTGGGCACGGACGCGGGCGGCGGCATCGACCACGGCCTCGCGGCGGAGGAGATGCTGCTGCTGCACGAGCAGGCGGGGATGTCCACGGTCGACGTGCTCGCCGCGGCCTCCTGGCGGGCCCGCGAGTGGCTCGGCTTCCCCGGCCTGGTCGAGGGCGGCCTGGCCGACCTGGTCGTCTACGCCGAGGACCCGCGCGCCGACCTGCGCGCCGTGCGCAACCCCGCCCGGATCGTGCTGCGCGGCCGCGTCGTCCGCTGACCGGCCGGGCGGGCCCGCGAGGCGGCCGCTCCCGGGGTGGCCGGACCGGTGACGGTGCGGCGACCGCCGGGCCGGCGCCCCGCGTGGCGGCCGCTGCGCGACCCGCCGGCGGCGTCAGTCGGTGCCCGCGCCCCGGGTGACCGCGTGCACGAGGAGGTGGACGGCCAGGTCGGCCAGGGCCGTGGCGGTCTGCTCGACCGGGGCGCCGGGCAGGACGATGTGGCTGATCACCAACCGGACGACGGAGTCCGTGGCGAAGGCGACGGCGGCCCGGTCGGCGCCCGGCAGCACCCGGTCGGCCCACTCCAGCAGGGCGTCCGTGGCCTCCGTCAGCACCAGCTCCTGGCGGGTGGTCAGATAGGGCAGCAGCTCGTCCGAGCCGCCCCGGGTGCTGGTCAGGACCGCCTTGATCAGCGGGTCGCCGGCCGCCTGCCGCAGGGTGTGCGAGATGGTCGCGTGCGCGGCGGCCCGGACGTCGTCGTCGTGTGCGCGCAGGAGCGAACGCACGTCGCCGACGAAGCGGTCGATCTCCCGCCGGGCGAGCGCCTCGGCCAGCCCCGCCTTGGTGCCGAACTCGTTGTAGACCGTCTGCCGGCTCACCCCGGCCGCGCGCGCGACGGCGCCCATCCGGACGCCGTCCCAGCCGGTCGCGATGGTCAGGGCCCGGGCGGCCTCGACGATCGCCTCCCGCGAACGGATGCCGTCCCTCACCTCACCCATGGTGGTCGAATCCTACGGCCCGTCGCCCCGGCCGTCACGGCGAATGCCGGTGACGCCGCGCCCGATGGCGTCGCCCCGTCGACCGGCGCATAGGATGTGCGGTCATGGCACGCGTGCTCACTCCCCGTGCGGAGGACTTTCCCCGCTGGTACCAGGACCTGATCGCCAAGGCGAAGCTGGCCGACAACGGCCCGGTCCGGGGGACCATGGTCATCCGACCGGCCGGCTACGCCATCTGGGAGCGGATGCAGGCCGAGATGGACGCCCGGATCAAGGCGGCGGGCGCGGAGAACGCGTACTTCCCGCTCTTCATCCCCGAGAGCTACCTCAAGCGCGAGGCGGAGCACGTCGAGGGCTTCTCGCCGGAGCTCGCGGTGGTCACCCACGGCGGCGGCAAGCAGCTCGCCGAGCCGGTGGTGGTGCGTCCCACCAGCGAGACCGTCATCGGCGAGTTCATGGCCAAGTGGATCGACTCCTACCGGGACCTGCCGCTGCTGCTCAACCAGTGGGCCAACGTGGTCCGCTGGGAGCTGCGCCCCCGGGTCTTCCTGCGCACCAGCGAGTTCCTCTGGCAGGAGGGGCACACCGCGCACGCGACCCGCGAGGACGCGCGGGCCTACGCCCGGCGGATCCTGCACGAGGCGTACGAGGACCTGATGGTCAACGTGCTGGGCATCCCGGTGGTCGTCGGCCTGAAGACGGCCCGCGAGCGCTTCGCCGGCGCCACCGCCACCTACACCTGCGAAGGCATGATGGGCGACGGCAAGGCCCTCCAGCTCGGCACCAGTCACGAGCTGGGGCAGAACTTCGCCAAGGCGTTCGACATCAGCTACTCCTCCGC
Source organism: Micromonospora sp. NPDC004336 (assembly GCF_053602615.1). Classification (NCBI taxonomy): domain Bacteria; kingdom Bacillati; phylum Actinomycetota; class Actinomycetes; order Micromonosporales; family Micromonosporaceae; genus Micromonospora; species Micromonospora sp. NPDC004336. Next base: position 87,022 of record NZ_JBSGDY010000003.1, on the reverse strand, counting down.
CGAGGGCGGCCGGGAGCACGCCTGGACGACGTCCTGGGGCACCTCGACCCGGATGCTCGGCGGCCTGATCATGGCCCACGGCGACGACAACGGCCTGCGGGTGCCGCCGAAGCTGGCGCCGGTGCAGGCGTACGTGATGATCGTCAAGGACGGCGAGGGCGTGAGCGAGGCGGCGGCCAAGCTGCGCGACGCGCTGCGCGACGCCGGCGTCCGGGTCGCGCTCGACGACCGAACCGACACCGCGTTCGGCCGCCGGGCCGTCGACGCCGAGCTGCGCGGCTATCCGGTACGCGTCGAGGTCGGCCCCCGCGACCTGGCCGCCGGCAACGCGGTGGTGGTCCGGCGTACGGACGGCTCGAAGTCCCCGACGCCGGTCACCGACGTGGTCGCCGCCGTGCTGGCCGCCCTCGACGCCGACCAGCGCGCGCTGCACGACCAGGCCCTGGCCCACCGCCGCTCCCGCACCGTCGAGGTGTCGACGCTGGCCGAGGCGATCGAGGCGGCGGCCACCGGCTGGGCCATGGTGCCGTGGTCGGCGGTCGGCGCCCAGGGCGAGGCGGAGGCCAACGGCCAGGGCGTCACCGTGCGCTGCCTGCTGCGCGCCGACGGCTCGGTGCCCGACTCCGAGGACGAGCCGGACCTCGTCGCCGTCCTGGCCCGCGCCTACTGAGCGCGGTGTGCGGGGAGGGTGCCCCCGCCGACTTCCGAAGGGCACCCCTCCCGCGCGGCCGGGCGGGCCACGGGGCGGGCGGCGGTAGGGTCGGGGCGTGAGGTTCGAACCGGGGCGGTTGATCGTCCACCGCAACGTGCGCCGGGGCCGGATCGGCTGGGTCCGCACCGCCCGCGTGGTCAGCGACGACGACCGGGGGCTGCTGCTCTGGGTGGCCCGCGACTCGCCGGTCGCCGCCGAGGTCACCGACGCCGGGGCGGGCATGCGGTCGGTCCCGTTCGCCGAGTGGGTCCGCTCGTCCTACCGTCTCGCCCCGGGCCGGTGGCACGGCCCGTCGGTGCTGAAGTTCCTGCCTACCGGGGCGGCCCACTCGGTCTGGTGGTTCCGCGACGCGCACGACCGCTTCGCCACCTGGTACGTCAACCTGGAGGAGCCCGGCGTGCGCTGGGACGACGGCCGGCTCGCCGGGGTCGACATCATCGACCAGGACCTCGACGTGGTCGTCCGGCCCGACCGCGGCTGGGAGTGGAAGGACGAGGACGAGTTCGCCGAGCGGCTCGCCCTGCCCGAGCACTACTGGGTCCCCGACCCCGACGCGGTCCGGGCCGAGGGCAAGCGGGTGATCGCGCTGGCCGAGGCGGGGGAGTTCCCCTTCGACGGCACCTGGTGCGACTTCGTCCCGCCGGCGGGGTGGACCGTCCCCGACGAGCTTCCGCCGGGTTGGGACCGGCCCCCGGTGCGCTGACCCGACGGGTGTGTTTCCGGTCACTTCCGGCGACGGGTGGGTGACCCCGGGCGGTCCGGTGTGAGAGATCCGGGCCGGATCTGGCAGAATGGCTGGCTGGTATCCGGCGTGTGTCCGGCGCCCTCTAACCCGGGCACGTCGCCAGTCCACCGAGCAGTCTCCGGCCCAACCCCACTGTGCCGGTCGGCGCTCACCCGTGCACCGCCCTCGTCGGGCTGGTGAGATCGCAACAGGAGCGAAACAACTGTGGCCGTAAAGATCCGGCTCCTGCGGATGGGCAAGATCCGCAACCCGCAGTACCGCATCGTCATCGCCGACTCGCGCACCAAGCGCGACGGCCGGGCGATCGAGTTCGTCGGGATCTACCAGCCGAAGGAAGACCCTTCGGTGATCGAGGTCAAGTCGGACCGGGTCCAGTACTGGCTGTCCGTCGGCGCCCAGCCGAGCGAGGCGGTGCAGCGGCTGCTGGAGCTGACCGGTGACTGGCAGAAGTTCAAGGGCCTGCCGGCCCCGCCGCCGCTGAAGGTCGCCCCGGAGCGGCTCGACCGCACCGCGGCCTACGAGGCCGAGGCGAAGGCCGCCGCCGGGCTGGCCGAAACCCCGGCCAAGCCGGCCAAGAAGGCCGCCAAGACCGAGGCTCCGGCCGCCGAGGAGGCGCCGAAGACCGAGGAGCAGGCCGGTGCGGACTCCGGCGAGCAGGCCTGACATGGCACTGCGTCCGGCGCTGGAGCACCTGGTCAAGGGCATCGTCGACCACCCCGATGACGTGCGCGTCCGGCTGGTCGACAACCGTCGGGGCAAGCGGCTGGAAGTCCGCGTGCACCCGGAGGACCTCGGCACGGTGATCGGGCGGTCCGGCCGGACCGCCAAGGCGCTGCGCCAGGTGATCGGCTCCATCGGCGGGCGCGGCGTGCGCGTCGACATCGTCGACTCGTACTGATGCAGCTCATCGTCGGCAGGATCGGCAAGCCGCACGGCATCCGCGGTGAGGTCACCGTGGAGGTGCGGACCGACGAGCCCGAGGCGCGCTTCGCCCCCGGCATGGTGCTGCGCACCGTGCCGGGGGCGGTGCCCCCGGCTGTGCCCAGCAGTGGCGTGCTGCGCACCGTGCCGGGGGCGGTGCCCCCGGCTGTGCCCAGCAGTGGCGTGCTGCGCACCGTGCCGGGGGCGGTGCCCCCGGCCGGGTCCGGCAATGGCGTGCCGCGCACCACGCCGGGGGCGGTGCCCCCGGGCGGGTCCGGTAATGGCGTGTCGGGTGCGGCGCCCGGCGTGCCCTTCCGGGTGCCCGCCGAGCTGACCGTGGAGGCGGCCCGCTGGCACCAGGGGCGACTGCTGGTCGCGTTCGAGGGCGTCCTGGACCGGGACGTGGCCGAGGCGCTGCGCGGCACGCTGCTCGCGGTCGACAGCGCCGACGTCGCGCCGCCGGAGGACCCGGAGGAGTTCCACGACCACCAGCTCGTCGGGCTGGCCGTGGTCACCCCGACCGGCGAGCGGCTGGGCGAGGTGGCCCGGATCGACCACGCCCCCGCCTCCGACCTGCTGGTGCTGAGCCGTCCCGAGGGCCGTACCGCACTCATCCCGTTCGTCAAGGCGATCGTCCCCGAGGTTGACCTCGCCGGCGGTCGCGTCGTCGTCGACCCGCCGGCCGGTCTGCTCGACCTGTAGAGCCGCTGGAGCACCCCCGCATGCGCGTCGACATCGTGTCGATCTTCCCGGAGTACCTCGCCCCGCTGGACCTGTCGTTGATCGGCAAGGCACGGTCGAACGGCACCCTGCGGCTGGCCGTACACGATCTGCGGATCTGGACCCACGACGTGCACCGCACGGTCGACGACACGCCCTACGGCGGCGGGCCCGGCATGGTGATGCGGCCCGAGCCGTGGGGTGAGGCGCTCGACGCCCTCGCGCCGGCGGAGGCGACCCCGCCCCGGCTGGTGGTGCCGGCCCCGACCGGCGCCCCCTTCACCCAGGCGATGGCGCACGAGCTGGCCGCCGAGCCGCACCTGCTCTTCGCCTGCGGCCGCTACGAGGGCATCGACCAGCGGGTGCTCGACCACGCCGCCACCAGGATGCCGGTGACCGAGGTCTCCCTCGGCGACTACGTCCTCTTCGGCGGCGAGGTCGCCGTCCTGGTGATCCTGGAGGCGGTCACCCGGCTGCTGCCGGGGGTGCTCGGCAACGCCGGCTCCCTGGACGAGGAGTCGCACGCCCACGGGCTGCTGGAGGCCCCCATGTACACCAAGCCGGCCAGCTGGCGGGGGCTGGACGTGCCGGAGGTGCTCCGCTCCGGCGACCACGGCCGGATCGCGCGCTGGCGGCGCGACGAGGCGCTGACCCGCACCGCCCTGCGCCGCCCGGACCTGCTCGCCGCGCTCGACCCGCAGCGCCTGGACAAACGGGACGTCGCGGCGCTGGAGCGGGCCGGATTTCAGGTGCCGCCGGGAGATGTGGCAAAGTAGGGGGGTTGCCGCAACCGGCCGCGCCGCGGCCGGCTGCGAGGATCCTCGACCGGGGTCGGTCGCCGACCACCACCCGGGGATCAGAATCACCCACCCGCGCACCGACTGACGGTGCGCCGTGAGCCTCACGAGGACGCAGCGATGAACATCCTGGACGCCCTTGACGCCCAGTCGAAGCGGACCGACCTCCCCGACTTCCGTGCCGGTGACACCGTCAAGGTGCACGCCCGGGTCGTCGAGGGCAACCGGTCCCGTGTCCAGATCTTCCAGGGCGTCGTCATCCGCCGCCAGGGTGACGGTCTGCGCGAGACCTTCTCGGTCCGCAAGATCAGCTTCGGTGTCGGTGTCGAGCGCACCTACCCGATCAACAGCCCGGCCATCGACCGGATCGAGGTCGTGACCCGCGGTGACGTCCGTCGCGCCAAGCTCTACTACCTGCGCGAGCTGCGGGGCAAGAAGGCCAAGATCAAGGAGAAGCGCGAGAAGCAGCCGAGCTGACCTCTCGCTCGCCACGCCGCCTGAGCTGCGCGTGTGTCGTACCGGCCGGACCGCACTACCCTGGTCGTACGGGCGCAGCCGGCCGGCGTCCCGCCCCCTCGGGGGCCGGGAGACGTCCACTACCGCCCGGGGGGCCTCGACGAGGCTCCCGGGCGGTAGTTGTCTCATCTGCTGACCGGAGAGTGCGTGGTGCAGACGCTGGACGAGGACGGCGCCGTCGACCCGTGGCGCCGACGCGCGCGGCGGCCCCGCCGGCAGATGCCGCTCTGGCAGGAGCTGCCGCTGCTGCTGGTCGTCGCGTTCTGCCTCGCGGTGCTGATCCGCACCTTCCTGCTCCAGGCGTTCTTCATCCCCTCCGGCTCGATGGAGGACACCCTCCTCGTCGGCGACCGGGTCCTGGTCAACAAGGTCGTCTACGACGTACGTGACCCGGTGCGGGGCGAGGTGGTCGTCTTCCGCGGCACCGACCGGTGGGCCCCGCAGGTCGACGCCGAACCGGAGCCCGGCTTCGTGGGCAAGCTCAGCCGGACGGTCGGCGACCTGGTCGGGGTCAGCCGCCCCGGCGAGAAGGACTTCATCAAGCGGGTCATCGCGCTGCCGGGCGACCGGGTGCGGTGCTGCGACGCCCAGGGACGGGTGCTGGTCAACGGCACGCCGCTCGACGAGTCGTCGTACGTGATCCGGGACTCGCCGCTCGACGTCCCGCCCAACCCCGACGAGTGCCGGTCCCGGCGCTTCGACGAGGTCATCGTCCCGCCCGGCCAGATCTTCGTGATGGGCGACCACCGGCTGGTCTCGCAGGACGCGCGCTGCCAGGGGGCGGTGCCGATCGACAACGTGGTGGGCCGCGCCTTCACGGTGGTCTGGCCGTCGTCGCGGTGGAGCGCGCTGTCGGTGCCGGCCACCTTCGACGACGTCGCCGATCCGCCGGCCGCCTCCACCGGGGCCCCGCCTCCCGTCCGTGCCACACCGGGCGGCGGCGTGCTGCTCCTCCTGCCGGTCGCGGCCGCGCTCGGCGTTCTCGCGCGTTCCGGACGGTGGCGTCCGGCCCGGCAACGTAGGCTCCTTCCGTGATTGACGAGCAGACCGACAAGCCGCGCAGTTCCTTCTGGAAGGAGCTGCCCATCCTCCTGGGCGTGGCGATCCTGGTCGCGGTGCTGGTGCGAGCCTTCGTGCTGCAGACCTTCTTCATCCCCTCCCCGTCCATGGAGAACACTCTCCAGATCGACGATCGGGTGCTGGTCAACAAGCTGGTCTACGACTTCCGGTCGCCGCACCGGGGCGAGGTCATCGTCTTCAAGGCGCCCCTGGAGTGGAGCAGCAACCCCGACGGAGAAGACTTCATCAAGCGGGTCATCGGCGTCGGCGGCGACCACGTGGTCTGCTGCGACCCGCAGGAGCGGCTGGTGATCAACGGCAAGCCGCTGGACGAGCCGTACATCTTCCCGGGCGACAAGACGGCCGAGGAGTTCGACATCACCGTCCCGAAGGGGCGGCTCTGGGTGATGGGCGACCACCGGGAGGCGTCGGGCGACTCGCTCGAGCACTGGCAGCAGTCCGGGCAGGACATCAACGCCGCCACCATCCCCGAGGAAGAGGTGGTCGGGCGGGCGTTCACGGTGTTCTGGCCGGTCAACCGGGCCACCTGGCTGAGCGTGCCCAAGGAGTTCGAGGGGATCCCCGAGCCGTAGGGGCCGCCGGGCGTGGGCGTTGTCGGCGGCGTCTGGCAGGCTGGTGCGGTGACCGACTACACCCCCCGGCGCGCGGCGCGCGTCCTGCTCGTCGACGCGGCGGGTCGGGTGCTGCTGTTCAGCGGCTTCGACCCGGCCCGTCCCGAGCACGGTCGCTGGTGGTTCACCCCGGGCGGAGGGCTGGACCCGGGCGAGACGTACGCCGAGTGCGCGGCGCGGGAGTTGGCCGAGGAGACCGGGCTGCGGCTGCCGGTCCCGGCGTTCGGCGCGCCGGTGCACCGCGACGTGACCGAGTATCCGTTCGACGGCGTCTGGTACCGGCAGGAGCAGGAGTTCTTCCTGGTGCGGGTGAGCGGGCACGAGGTGGACACCGCCGGCTTCAGCGAGGTCGAGCGGGCCAGCGTCGCCGCCCACCGCTGGTGGCCGCTGGACGAGCTGGCCGCCACCGACGAGCGCTACTATCCGCCGGATCTGCCGGCCGTGCTGACCAGGGCGCTGGCCGGGGCGCCGACGACCGACGGAGGTGTGCCGTGCTGACGCCGCCGCGCACGGTGGTGCGCCGCGAGGGCGGGCTCTACGCGCTGGAGCGCGCGTTGCAGCGGCGCGGCTTCCGGCACGTCGCCGGCGCCGACGAGGCGGGCCGCGGTGCGTGCGCCGGGCCGCTGGTCGCCGCAGCCGCGATCCTGCCCGAGGGGCGCCGGGGCGAGATCGACGGCCTGGCCGACTCGAAGCTGCTCACCCCCGCCAGCCGGGAGCGGGTGCACGACGAGGTCGTCGCCCGCGCCCTGGCGTACTCGGTGGTGGTCATCCCCGCCGAGGAGGTCGACGAGCGGGGCCTGCACGTGTGCAACCTGGCCGCGATGCGCCGCGCCCTGGCGTCCCTGGCCACCCGCCCCGACTACGTGTTGACCGACGGCTTCGGCGTCGACGGCCTCGACGTGCCGGGGCTGGCGGTGTGGAAGGGCGACCGGGTGGCCGCCTGCGTGGCGGCGGCGAGCGTGCTCGCCAAGGTCACCCGGGACCGGATCATGGTCGAGCTGGACGGGACGTTCCCCGGCTACGGTTTCGCCGAGCACAAGGGTTACATCACGCCGGAGCACAGCGCGGCGCTGCGCGAGCGCGGGCCGTGCCGGGAGCACCGGTTCTCGTACGTAAACGTGGCGGCGGTGTCCGGCCGGGACGGCGCCCCGCCCCGGGCCCGCCGACCGGTGGGCGCAAGCCTGGACGAGCCGATGGGGCGCTCTTGCGCGCCAGGGGGTACCGTCGGCGTGGCGTTGGGCGAGCAGCCTCGGCCTCCGGCGTCGGTGGGGGAAGATGTGGTCATGGAAGGCGGAGTGCGATGAGCGCGGAAGATCTCGAGAAGTACGAGACCGAGATGGAGCTGCAGCTCTACCGGGAGTACCGCGACATTGTCCGCCAGTTCTCCTACGTGGTGGAGACCGAGCGCCGGTTCTATCTGGCCAACCAGGTGGACCTGCACGTGCGCAACTCCGACGGCGAGGTCTACTTCGAGGTCGAGATGCACGACGCCTGGGTGTGGGACATGTATCGTCCCGCCCGCTTCGTCAAGAACGTCCGGGTGATGACCTTCAAGGACGTCAACGTCGAGGAGCTGGAGAAGCCCGACATCTCCCTCCCCGCCGACTCCGGCTTCGGCGGCTGACCCGACGCCCAGGTTCCGCCCGGTGGCGTGACCACCGGGCCGGTGGCCCTGTCGGCGCCCCCACCGCCGCGCGGTCCTCGTCCCCCCGCCTCCCCGGCGGTCGGCGTCATCCCGGCAGCACCACGACCTCGACCCGCTGGACGAGGTTGTTGGCGAAGCCGCCCCGGTTCCACGGCTGCTCGACCGGCTGGGTCCGGCCCGACGCGTCGGTGGCGCGGGCGCCGAGCACGTGCCGCCCCGGCTCAGCCGTCCACTCGTGGCGCCACCCGCGCCAGGCGAACTCGCCGCCGACCTCATCGTCCAGTGTGGCCGGTGCCCAGGTGGCCCCGCCGTCGGTGGTCACCTCGACCGAGACGACCGGGGCGTGGCCCGACCAGGCACGGCCGTCCAGCGTGCAGGGCCCCGGGCGCAGCACCCGGGTGCGGGACATGAAGTCGGGGAAGCCCGGCGGCCTGACCAGCGCCCGTGGCTCGATCCGGGTCACCGGCACGCCCGGGTCGTCGGCGTCCCGCCGCAGCCGGTAGGCGACCGCGTTCTGGTAGCCGTCGAACGCGTCGGTGCGTACGTCGATCGCGCGCAGCCACTTGACGTGCGCCATGCCGTACCAGCCCGGCACGATCAGCCGCAGCGGGGCGCCGTGCTGCGGCAGCAGCGGAGCGCCGTTCATCTCGTACGCCAGCAGCACCTCCTCGCGCAGCGCGTCGGCAACCGGCAGCGCCCGCTGGTAGTCCTGCTCGACGCCGCGTTCCACGCCGTGGTCGGCGCCGGTGAAGACCACGTCCACGGCGTCGGCGGCGATCCCCGCCTCGCGCAGCAGCGGAGCCAGCGGGGTGCCGGTCCACTCGGCGTTGCCCACCGCCTCCACCAGCCACGGCTGGCTCACCGGCCTGGGCTGCAGCAGGGCCCGCCCGTTCCCGGCGCACTCCAGCGTCACCCGCCGGGTCACCCGTGGGCGGGCGCGCAGCGCGGCGAGGTCCAGGGCCAGCGGCCGGTCCACCGCGCCGCCGACGGTCACCGCGTGGGTCGCCGGGTCGAGGTCCGGGATGTCGTAGTGGATGAGCAGGTAGTGCAGGCCGGCCGGGGTGACGTCGTAGCGCAGCGCCTCCAGCGGGATGCCGTGGTTGCGGGCGGCCAGCCGCAGCTCCTCGACGGTGATCCCCTCGCCCGGCTCCGCCAACCGGGACGGCCGGCTCACGTCGTCCACAGTGGTCATAGTGGCCTCCCCGGGCCTGCCGGCGGCTGCTCCGCCGTGCCCGCCCCAGCCTAGGGCCTCCGCCGGCCCGCCGGCCGCTCCCGGCGTCTGTTTCGGTCCGCTCCCGGAGCCCGTCCCGGCCGCTCCCGGAGCCCGTCCCGGCCGCTCCCGGAGCCCGTCCCGGCCGCTCCCGGAGCCCGTCCCGGCCGCTCCCGGCGCCCGTCCCGGCCGCTCCCGGAGCCCGTTCTGGTCCCTTCCGGCGGGCCCGGTCTGCTGCTCGACCTTGCTCTGCGCCTTGTCGGTGAAGCTCAGCCGACGAACTCGAACATCGTCACCCCGGCCGGCAGGGGTCGCGGTCGGCCGTCGAACCGGTGCACGCCCACGCCCACGCCGTCGGCCGGGCTGCTCACCGCCAGCGGCGTGAAGCCCTCCTCGGCGAACCAGTCACAGATGGTCGGCACCAGGTCGGGACTCCGCCGGTGCCGGGTCCAGAACACCGTGCCGCCGGTCGCGCAGAGTGCCGCGCAGTGCCGCACCGTGGCCCGGACGTCCGCCTCGCTGACGTTGCCGAACACCCCGCAGACCAGCACGAGGTCGGCCGGGACGAGATCGGCGTACGCGTCCGTGCGCGCCGCGTCCCCGACCACCACCTCCACGGAGGACAGGCCCGCCGCGCGGGCGGCCGACCGGGCCACCTCCGCGTTGCGGGGATCCAACTCCACCAGCCGGGCCGTCACGTCGTCGCGCCGGGGGTGGACCGCCAGCACGGGGATCAGGTCGCGCCCCTGCCCGGCGCAGACGCTGACCGCCCGCAGCCGACCGGGCGGGGCCACGTCGAGCGCCGCCCGGATCCGCGACCGCACCTCGGCGAGCCGGCGGGAGAGCGCCGATCCCGGATCCTCGTAGTCCTCGTGCCAGGCGTGCCAGTCCCGTGTCACCCGACCCAGCCTAGGCGTTGACCGGCCGGCCGGCGGACCGCTCGGGGCCGTGCCGGTCGGCCGTGGGCGCGTTGGTCGAGGCGCATAGCAGATCAAATTCGGTGTCGGAGGACCGTCCACAGGGCGCCCCGTTGTCCACAGGCGCGGGTGCCGGGGTGGCGGGCCACGGCGGCCGCCGCGCAGGCTGCGCCCATGCGACCACCGACCCGTACCGCCTCCGCCGTGCTCTGCGCCGCGCTGCTGTCCCTCGGACCGGCCGCCGCGCCCGTCGCCCCGCCGCCGGTGCCGACACCGGTCCGGGCGGCGACGTCCGTGCCCGAGCCCGTCGGGTCCGCGCCCGAGCACGTGGGGTCCGTGCCCGTGCCCGTGCGCGTCGGGCCCGTGCGCGTGGAGTCCGCGCCCGTGCGTTTGGAGTCCGTGCCCGTGCGTTTGGAGTCCGCGTCCGTGCCCGTGCGCGTCGGGTCTGTGCTTGCGCGTGCCGGGTCCGTGGCCGCCGTCGGCGGTGCCGGCGTTTCGGCGTCCGGGCCCCGCCCGTTGCAGGATCCGGCGCGCGGGGTGGCGCGGTTCCGGTGGCCGCTCGACGGCGTGCCCCGGCCGGTGCGCCGGTTCGATCCGCCGCCGCGCCCGTGGCTGCCCGGTCACCGGGGCGTCGACCTGGCCGCCGCGCCGGGTGCGGTCGTCCGGACCGCAGGCGCCGGCACGGTCCTCTTCGCCGGCATGGTCGCCGGCCGACCGGTCGTCACCGTCGGGCACGCCGGGGGACTGCGGACCACCTACGAGCCCGTGGCGCCGGCGGTCCGGCCGGGCGCCGACCTCGCCGCCGGCGCGCCGCTGGGCGCGCTGCTCGCCGGCCATGCCGGCTGTCCCGCGCCGGCCTGCCTGCACTGGGGACTGCGCCGTGGCGTCGACTACCTCGACCCACTGACCCTGCTCGGCCTCGGTGCGGTGCGGCTACTGCCGCTCGACGGCGGCGAAGCCGGCCCGGCATCAACGTTCGGCCCGGTCTCGCTGTCTGGCCCGGGGGGCGCTGTCTGGCCCGGAGCTCTGTTGCCCGGCCGGGCCGTCCTTGTCCGGTCTCGGCAGCGGTCGCGGCGTCGGCCGGGCTCGGGCCCCGGTCCTGCGTCGCGCGGCGCTCCGGTCCTGCGTCGCGCGGCGCTCCAGTCCTGCGTCGCGCTGGCTCCGGTCCTGCGTCGCGCGGCGACCCGACCCTGCATCGCGCGGGGCTCCGGTCCTGCGTCGGGTGGGGCTCCGGTCCTGCGTCGGCCGGGGCGGGGTCCGCCTCGGGTCGGCCGGGGCCGGCGTCGGCGCGGGCTGGTGTCGGTCAGCGGGCGGTGCCGGTGGGCGGCGACGCGCTCAGCGCTGGGCGAGCAGCGGGGGGAGCCGCACCGACAGCCGCTCGTACTCGTCCGCGGTGTTGTAGACCTGCGCGCACAGCCGCAGCCAGCCCTGGCCGTTCCAGGCCATGACCGCCACCTCCGTGGCGAGCCGCTCGGCGATGCGTTCGCGCAGCGCCCGCGCCGCGTCGAGGGTGGTGGCCAGGCCCGCCGGCAACGGGACGATCCGCATGGCCACCCCGGGTCCGCCGGGGTCCAGCAGGTCGCTGGGGGCCACCCCGAGGGCGTCCCCCACCACCCGCTGGCCGTACGCCGCCAGTGCGGCGTTGTGCCCGCGTACCCGGTCGACGCCGAGGCTGCGCAGGGTGAACAGGCCCACCGGCGCGGCCAGCCAGCCGGTGTAGTCCTGCGTCGCCGCCCACTCGACCCGGCTGGGGAACCCCGACTCCTGTTCCCACGAGACGACCAGCGGCTCGACGCGTTCCCGCCACGACGGCGCGACCACCAGCACGGCGCTGCCGCGCGGCGCGTACGCCCACTTGTGCAGGTTGCCCACCCAGAAGTCGGCGCCGATGCTCCCGACCGGGGTCGCCAGCATGCCCGGGGCATGGGCGGCGTCGACCAGGACCGGAATCCCGTGCTCCCGGGCCACCCCGACGACGGCGGCGACCGGGAGGAGCCGGGCGGTGGCCGAGGTGAGCTGGTCCACCACGAGCAGCCGGGTCCGGCCGGGACGCAGACCCGCGCGGACGACCTCGACGATCTCCTCGTCGGTGGCGGCCAGCGGCACGTGCAGCGCCCGGGTGACCGCCCCCGTACGGCGGCACTCGCGGGCGACGGAGAGGGCGACCGCGCCGTAGCCGTGGTCGGTGGTGAGCACCTCGTCGCCCGGGCGCAGACCGAGCGACTGGAGCACCACGGCCACGCCGGTGGTGGCGTTCGGCACCAGGGCGGTGCCGTCCGGGTCGGCGCCCAGGAAGCCGGCCAGGTGGCGGCGGGCGTGGGTGATCCGGTCGACCAGACCCCGCGTGAAGAAGCGCAGCGGGTTGGCTTCCATCTCGTCACGCAGCCGCTGCTGCGCCCGCTGTACCGCGATCGGCACCGCGCCGAACGAGCCGTGGTTGAGGTGGCTCACGGTGGGGTCGAGCGAGAAGAGCAGGCGGGCTGCCGCGATCGGCTCGGGCGGCTGCGGGACGCTCACCCGACGATCGTAGCGGCCGGTGGATCTCCGGCCGGCGTTCCGGCGGTGCCCGTGCGGTCGACGCCCCTCGATCGTGCAGGATCGCCTGTCATGGACGCCCCCGTCGCGCTGCGCTGGCCGACCGTCGCCGATCGGCAGCTCCGCGCCGACGTGCACCGGGTGCTGCACGCGGTGGCCGAGCGCGGCGGCGCGATCGGGTACGCGGTCCCACCCGGTCGCGCCGAGACCGACGCCTGGCTGGACTCCGTGCTCAGCCTGGTCGAGGCCGGCGACGCCGCGCTGGCGCTCGCCGTGCTGGACTCCCGGGTCGTGGGCACCGGGATCTGGCGGCGCGGCCCGAAGCCGATCTTCGCCCACTACGCCGACCTGGAGAAGATCACCGCGCATCCGTCCGCCCGTGGCAGGGGGATCGGCCGGCTCGTCACCGGCGCCCTGGTCGACGACGCCCACCGTGCCGGCATCGAGACCCTCGCGCTGGGCGTCCGCGGCAACAACCACGGGGCGATCGCACTCTACGAGCGGCTCGGCTTCCGCGAGTGAGGGCGGCTGCCGAACGTCATCGAGGTGGGCGACGAACGCTACGACGACGTCCGGATGTGCCTGGACCTGGGCCGGCCGCCGCACGTCGTGCTCCGTGGCTCCGCGCCGGACGGCCCGGGCTCGTCGCCGCGTCGCCCCTGAGCGTCATGGCGCCCCCGAGCGCTGCGCCGCCCCTGAGCGTCATGGCGCCCTTGAGCGCTGCGCCGCCCCCTGAGCGTCTGGCCGCTCGTGGCAGCCGGCGGATTCGGCGCCGCACTGGCCCTGGGTGTCTGACCGGTGGCGGCCCGGTCGGCGCGGCGCGCCGGTCAGGCGCGGGGGTGGGCCTGTCGGTAGGCGGCGCGGAGCCGCTCCACCGACACGTGCGTGTAGATCTGCGTGCTCGCGAGGGACGAGTGCCCCAGCAGTTCCTGCACCGCGCGCAGGTCGGCGCCGCCCTCGAGCAGATGGGTGGCCGCCGAGTGCCGCAGCCCGTGCGGGCTGACCGGGGGCAGGCCGGCGGCTTCGGCGTAGCCGCTCACGATCCGCCTGGCCGTCGTCGGGTTGAGCCGCCCGCCGCGGGCGCCGAGCAGCAGCGCGTCCCGGGACTGCGGTCCGGCCAGCCTCGGCCGGCCGTGGCGCAGCCACTCGTCGAGCGCCCGCTGCGCCGGCACCCCGTACGGGACCGCGCGCTCCCGGCCGCCCTTGCCGAACACCCGCACGACCCGTCGCCCGTGGTCGATGTCGGCGACGTCCAGGCCGCACGCCTCACTGATCCGTACCCCCGTGCCGTAGAGCAGCTCCAGCAGCGCCCGATCGCGCAGCAGCACGGCCTCGGCGGTGCCGTCCGCCGTACCGGAGCCGGTCGTGCCGTCCGCCGTGCCGGCTGTCGCGTCACCGTCCGCCGTGTCGGTGGTCGCGTGAACATCCGTCGTGTCGGCGGTCGCGTGACCCATCGTCGTGCCGACGGTCGCGTGACCTTCTGCCGTGCCGGTGGCCGCCGGGTCGAGGGCGTCCGCCCCGTCGTCGAGTGACGCGCCGTGCCCGGCGGGCGGGGCCGTCGGCGCGGCCCGGGTGGAGCGACCCGGGGCCTCGACCAGCGCGGCCGCCTGGTCGGCTCGGAGCACGCTGGGCAGGTCCCGGTGCGCGCGAGGACTGGCCAGCGCGGCCGCCACGTCGGTGGGGAGCAGCCCGCAGCGGTGCGCCCAGGCGCTGAACGCCCGTGCCGAGGCCGCCCGGCGGGCGAGCGACGTCCGCGCGGCCCCCGTCGTCCGCTGCTTCGCCAGCCAACTGCGCAGCACGGTGAGATCCAGCTCCGCCAGCTCGGCGCAACCCATCCGGCGCGCGTGGTCCAGCAGCGCCACCACGTCGCCGACGTACGCCCGGACGGTGTGCGCCGACCGGTTGCGCACCCCGGCCAGGTGCCCGGCGAAGTCGTCCACCGCCTCGCGCATCGCCGCCGGGAGCGCCTCGTGCATCGCACGTCTGCCGGTCGACTCCCGGCTCACGACGACCTCCCCGAGACCGGGCGACGGGACGACGCGTGACGCGCTCGTCCGGACGCGCTTCCCGTGGGGCCCGGCGGTGGCGGATGCTCGGCTGGCACAGCGCCAGCCTACGTTCGACGGCCCGCCCGGGCCGGACGCCGGGACATGGTCTCGCCGCCCCCGGCCGGGTGATGGATTACCGCGGCCGGTGCGCGCAGACTTGTCGTACCAACGGGTGTGAGCCCGGGTCGCGGGCGCCACTCGACTGGCCGGGCTCGACGAAGGGGGACCGGACATGGGGGTCGACGTCGTCCTCTACCGGGTGGTCGCGACGGGCTCCGGCCGGCGTCGCCTGGTGCCGGCCGAGGTGCTGCCCGATCCCGACGACGTGCTGCTGGGCCTCGTCCAGCGGGTACGCGGCGGCGGACGCACCCCGTTGCTGGACCGGGTGGACCCGGTCGGCGAGCTGGTGATTCCCGCCGACCGGGCCCCGCAGCTCCTCGCCGAGCTGCGGAGCCTCGCCGAGGTGGCCCGGACGCCACCCGAGACGACGCACGTGCGCCGGCTGGACCTGCTGGCGCGGCACTGCCGGCAGGACCGCGGGATGGAGATCCGTTTCGAGGGGGACTGACCGGGCGGTGCATGCCGGCGTCGACCCGCTGCGCGATGCGGTTCACAGGGGCGTTCCCCAGGTTCGCTCCACCGGGCGGCTTCCCGGGTCCGCTTGCCGGGCGATTTCCGGGCCCGCTTCCCGTGCCCGCTTGCCGATCCGCTCCACCGGGCAGCTTCCCGGGGCCACCTCACAGGGCCGCTTCCCGCTCCGGTGCGCCGGGGCCTGCCCGTTGGGGATCCGCACGTGTCGCCCCACGACCCGACGCGCTTCCCGATCCGCTCATCGCCTCACCGGGCCGTTTCATCGGGGCCGGTCGCCGGCCGGGTTTGGCCGCCATCGGCACGCCGGTCCTGACCGGCCTGGCCGTCATCGGCACGCCGGCGTTGACCGGCCTGGCCGGCGTCGGCCGGTGGCGGCGCGAGAGCGTAGCCGTCCTCGCGGCGCACCACCAGGGCCAGCTCCTCCAGCATGGACAGCTTCCGCAGGACGGTGCGGACGGCGACGCCGGCCCGGGCCGCGAGGAGGTCCACCCCCATCGCGCCCCGGCGCGGCAGCACCTCGACGATCGACCTGGCGTCGTCGTCGAGCAGGTCGACGGGCCGCTGTGGGCCGCGCGGAACCGGTGCCAGCTCGCCGATCGGCCCGACCTCCTCCAGCACCTGTGCGACCCCGGTGACGAGCCGGGACCTCGGGTACTCGCGCAGCACCTCGTGCGCGCCCACCGACATCGCGGACGTGACCGGACCCGGCACCACCATGGCGGGCTTGCGCAGGGCGAGCGCCCGGTGCGTGGTCTGGGTCGCGCCGCTGCGCGCCGCCGCCTCCACCAGCACGGTGCCGAGGGTCCCCGCCGCGATCACCCGGTTGCGGATGAGGAACCGGGGCCGCAGCGGATCAGCCCCCGGCATCCATTCGCTGACCAGCAGCCCGGTGTCGGCGATCCGGTCGAACAGCGCCGCGTTGCCCATCGGGTAGGGGCGGTCCACGCCACAGGCGAGCACGGCGACGGTGACGCCGCCCGCGTTCAGCGCGCCCCGGTGGGCCGCCGCGTCGATGCCGTACGCGCCGCCGGAGACGACGGTCCAGTCCCGGTCGGCGAGGCCGTAGCCGAGCTCGGTGGCGACGTGCGTGCCGTAGCCGCTGGCGGCCCGGGCACCGACGACCGCGACCGAGCGGTCGAACGCCTCGGCGAGCGGCCACGAGCCGCGCACCCAGAAGCAGAGCGGCGGCGCGGTCTCGATGTCCACCCGGCGGTGCGCGTCGGGCAGTCGCAGATCCCGCAACTGCTCGACCCGGACGGGCCACTCGTCGTCGCCCGGCACGACGACGCGGGCGCCGAGCCGGTCGGCGCGGGCCAGCGCCTCGGTTGCGACCGCCCGTGCGTCGCCGGCGGCGGTACGCGCCGCGACCGTGGCCCGCAACGTCTTGTCCGGCGCGCCGCCGTCGAGCAGCAGGTCGAGTGTCCGCACCGGACCGAGGCGGTCGACCAGCCGGTACACCGACCGGGTGCCCGGCTCGGCGAGCCAGGTCAGCGCGACCCTGGCCAGGGTCTCCTCCGTGCTCATGTGCCGTCCCCCGTTCTGAGTTGAATGGCCTCCCCGACGTCGTCCCGGCCGGGCCGGTCCCGGCCGTCGAGGTCCGCGATCGTCCAGGCCAGGCGGACGACGCGGTCGAATCCCCGGGCGGAGAGCGACCCGGAGTCCAGCCGGGCCCGCAGCTCCGCCGTGTCGGGCCCCGGCAGTCGCCAGGGCGGTCGACGCAGGTACGGACCGGGTATCTCGGCGTTGAGCCGGCGGCCGAGGACGCCCCAGCGCGCGGCGGCGGCCTCCCGGGCGGCCGCCACCCGGCGGGCGACGGTGGCCGACGACTCGCTGTCGACGGTCGCCTCCAGCAACTCGGCGGCCCGGACGGGCGGCAGCGTCACCTGCACGTCGATCCGGTCCAGCAACGGGCCGGAGAGCCGGCTCAGGTAGCGCCGGCGGGCCTGCGGCGGGCACTCGCAGTAGGCGTCCCCGGCCGGCTTGGCGCACGGGCACGGGTTCGCCGCCAGCACCAGTTGGGTGCGGGCGGGGTATTCGGCGCCCCCACGGCTGCGGGCCAGCCGGACCCGGCCGTGCTCCAGCGGCTGGCGCAGCGCCTCCAGGGCGCCCCGGCTGAACTCGGGCGCCTCGTCGAGGAAGAGCACCCCCCGGTGGGCGAGCGAGATCGCGCCGGGACGGGCCAGCCCCGAGCCGCCGCCGACCAGCGACGGCACCGTCGCCGTGTGGTGCGGGGCCTGGAAGGGCGGGCGGCGCAGCAGCCGGCCGCCCGGCGGGAGCAGCCCGGCGATCGAGTGCAGGGCGGTCACCTCCAGCGCGGCCTCGTCGTCGAGCTCGGGCAGGATCGACGGAAGGCGTTCGGCGAGCATGGTCTTGCCGGCGCCCGGCGGCCCGAGCAGCGCCAGGTGGTGTCCGCCCGCCGCGGCCACCTCCAGCGCCCGCCGGCCCAGCCCCTGCCCGGCGACCTCCGCCAGGTCCGGCCCGCCGCCGGCCGGCGCCGCGCAGCTCGCCTCCGGCTCGATCAGGGGCGTGCCCTCCCGGACGAAGCTGACCAGCCGGTGCAGCGTGTCGACCGCCCGGACCCGGACCCCCGGGACGACCGCCGCCTCGGCGGCGTTGCCGGCCGGGACGATCACCCGCTCGACGCCGGCCCGGGCGGCCGCCGCGACCATCGGCAGCACGCCGCGCACCGGCCGGACCGTGCCGTCGAGGCCCAGCTCGCCCAGGACCACCACGCGGTCCAGCGGCAGCAGCGGCAGCTCGCCCGAGCCGCCCAGCAGGGCCGCCGCGATCGCCAGGTCGAACGCCGAACCGAACTTCGGGAGGTCCGCCGGCAGCAGGTTGAGCGTGATCCGCCGGTTGGGCCACCGTTGGCCCGAGTTGACCACCGCCGCGCGGACCCGGTCCCGGGCCTCGTGCAGCGCGGTGTCCGGCAGCCCCGAGATGACCACGGCCGGCAGCCCGGCAGCCAGGTCGGCCTCGACCTCCACCAGGTGCCCGGTCACGCCGACCAGGCCCACGCAGAGCACCTTCGCGTAGCTCACGCCGCCACCCGCCGACGGTCGGTGCCGACGACCCCGGCCGCGCCGGCTCCGCGTTCGGCGTCGGCGGCGGAAGACCCCGCCTCGCCGGCTCCGACGGCCCGTCCACCGCCGGTCGGCCCTCGCTCGACCCAGGCGTACGGCCGCCGCCCGTCGCGCCCGAAGGTCGGCTCGTTCCGCGCGCCCACCTCAGAACACGCCCTTGAGGTGCTCGACGTGGGCGGGCCCGGCGCCGGTGAGGCGCACCGAGACGACGTCGAAGCGCACCTCGTCGGCGGTGGTGCCGGTGTCGGCCAGCCACCGGGCGGCGAGCCCGCGCAGCCGGCGGGCCTTGGCCGGGACGACCGCCTCGGCCGGTGTGCCGAATCCGTCCGTGCTTCGGGTCTTCACCTCGCAGAAGGCGAGCACCGGCCCGTCCCAGGCGATGATGTCGATCTCTCCGGCCGGGCAGCGCCAGTTCCGGGCCACGGGACGCAGGCCCGCCCCGATCAGGTGCCGGACGGCGCACCGCTCGCCGTACGCGCCGACCGCCTGGTTCCGCTTCGTCATGCCCGGCACCCTGCACCGGGCGAGCCGCGCATCGCCGCCCCGCGTCGTCGCGCCTGTGGACGACGGACGGACTGTGGACGAGCGGACGATCTTGCCCGCGTTGTGCTATGCGAACCGGCGCGGACGTCGCCTGCCCGCCGCCCCCGGCGGACCCGCCGTGGAGCCCCGGCCGCTCGGTCGGGCCGGGTGTCCGAGGGGCGAATGGCGTCCGTGGAGATCGTCGCATACGGTGCCGGACGTGGACGGACGACGGAGCTTTGCCGAAGATCAGGAGTCGGGTTGGTATCCGGCTGACCGCGACCGTGGCTACGGGGAGCGGGACTGGCGAGGTGCGGCCGAGACCCGGTACCGGGACGACGACGTGAGCGCCCCCGACCAGCGGCGCGCCGCGGAGGACGACCGCTACGGCGACCCCGCCGGCGCCCGGCGCGGTGAGTCCGGTCGCTTCGGCGCGACGTCGGAGCCCGACTCGGGGCGCTTCGGCGCGCTCGACGCCGACCGGGGACGTTTCGGCGGCCCGGAGGACTCGGGTCGGTTCGCCGTGACCGAGCCGGACTCGGGTCGGTTCGCGGCGGTGGAGCCGGACTCGGGTCGGTTCGCCGTGACCGAGCCGGACTCGGGTCGGTTCGCGGCGGTGGAGCCGGACTCGGGTCGGTTCGCCGTCACCGAGCCGGACTCCGGCCGCTTCGCCGCGGCGGAGCCGGCGTCCGGGCGGTTCGGCGGCGGGGAGAGCGACTCGGGGCGGTTCGGCGCGGTGCCGCCGCTCGGGGACGACCGGTCGGAGACCGAGGGATACCGGGCAAGTCGCCTGCGCCGCCCGGAGGCGGACCCGGAGGCGTCGGGGGAGCTGCCCGCCGACCGGCCGGGGCGACGCGCGGCGCGGGAGGCGCGGGAGTCCCGGGACGCGGTCTCGACGTCGGCCGCCGACGCGCTGGGCGGGGCTGGCCCCGTCGAGCCGACCCGCCCGGCGCCGCTGGCCGGCTACCCGATCGTCGAACCCCAGCGGGCCGCGGAGGCCGCGCAGCCGCTGCAGATGCCGGTCGTCGAGCCGCGCCGCGCGGCAGAGGCGCCGAACCCGCTGGAGATGCCGACCGGGCCGATGCCGCCGGTCGCACCTCGCGGCGACCTCCTGCCGGGGGAGGCGCCGGCCTTCCCGCCGGTGGTGGCTCCGCTGGCGGGCCCGCCGGCGGGCGACGGGGTCTACCGGACGCGCCGGCCGGCGCTGGCCGTGCTGCTCGCCGCGCTGGTCGTGGTGTTCGAGGTGCCCGCGCTGCGGGTGCTGTTCAGCGGCGTGACCGGCGACCCGCTGTCGGCCGCCAACGTCGTGGCGGGCACCTTCCTGGTCTGCGGGCTGCCGATCTTCGCCATCGGCCTCTACGGGCTGCGCACCGGCGGGTTGTCGCTGGCGGACGGGAGCCGGGGCTGGCTGCGCCCGCCGACGGCCTACCTGACCGTGGGCCTGGTGCTCTTCGTCGCCGCAGCCCTCGCGGTCGGCTGACGGCGGCCGGCTGGCAGCGCCGGTTGGCCGCCGGCCAGCGGGTGCCGGCCAGCGGGGTGCCGGCCAGCGGGGTGCCGGCCAGCGGGTGCCGGAAATGGGCGTTCCGACCCGTTCCCGCCACCCGCGGCGTCGGCGGCGGTGAGGGGGCGTACACTGGTCGACTGGCGACCGCCTCGTGCGGTCGACCTCGCGCGCCCTCTCCACGAGTCGTCGTGGGGCGACGGCCTCCCTGGTCCCGATCCTCATCGGGCCCTTCATGGCCGGCGACCGGGCGCCAGGACGCCCGGCCGCCGGCCGGGCGGGACAACCAGGGACCGCAAGGAGTAATTCACCATGGCCGTCGTGACCATGCGTCAGCTGCTGGAGAGCGGTGTCCACTTCGGGCACCAGACCCGGCGCTGGAACCCGAAGATGAAGCGCTTCATCTTCACCGAGCGCAACGGTATCTACATCATCGACCTGCGCCAGACCCTCGACTACATCGAGAAGGCCTACGAGTTCGTGCGCGGGACCGTCGCCGAGGGTGGCAGCATCCTCTTCGTCGGCACCAAGAAGCAGGCCCAGGAGGCCATCGCCGAGCAGGCGACCCGGGTCGGCCAGCCGTACGTCAACCACCGCTGGCTCGGTGGCATGCTGACCAACTTCCAGACGGTCTACAAGCGGCTGCAGCGGATGAAGGAGCTGGAGGCCCTGGGTGACCTCAGCGGCACGGCCGCCGGGTACACCAAGAAGGAGACCCTGCAGCTCTCCCGCGAGAAGGTCAAGCTGACCCGCACCCTCGGTGGCCTGCGGGACATGCAGAAGCTCCCGGCCGCGATCTGGGTGGTCGACACCAAGAAGGAGCACATCGCCGTCGACGAGGCCCGCAAGCTGGGCATCCCGGTGATCGCGGTGCTCGACACCAACTGCGACCCGGACGAGGTCGACTTCCCGATCCCGGGCAACGACGACGCGATCCGCTCGGCGGAGCTGCTGACCAAGGTCGTGGCCGCCGCCGTCGCCGACGGCCTGATCGCCCGCTCCGGCCGTCGTCGGGGCACCGACGAGAAGCCCGAGCCGGGTGTGGCCTCGGACGAGCCGCTGGCCGAGTGGGAGCGCGAGCTGCTCGAGGAGCCGAAGAAGGCCGACGAGCAGGGACAGCCGGCCGAGCAGCCGGCCGAGCAGCCGGCGACCGCCGCCGCGGAGTGACCGCGCCGCCGCTTCCCCGCCGTCCGTTTCGGCGGACGGCGGGGAGCGGCAGGTACGCCGGGCACGTCGCGCCCGGATCCGGGTAACCGACACCAGGACCAACCCACCCGCAGTCTCAACACCGAAGAGAGAGCCATGTCCAACTTCACCGCCGCGGACGTCAAGAAGCTCCGCGACCTCACCGGCGCCGGCATGATGGACTGCAAGAAGGCGCTGACCGAGGCCGAGGGCGACTTCGACAAGGCCGTCGAGATCCTGCGCGTCAAGGGCGCCAAGGACGTCGGCAAGCGGGCCGGCCGCACGGCCGCCAACGGTCTGATCGCCCACTCGGGCCAGGCGCTGCTCGAGTTCAACTGCGAGACCGACTTCGTCGCCAAGACCGACGCCTTCATCGAGCTCGCCCAGCGGCTGGTCGAGCACGGCGAGCGCAGCGGCGTCAGCACCGCCGAGGAGCTGCTCGCCACCGAGATCGACGGCAAGACGGTCGCCGACCTGGTCCAGGAGCAGTCCGCCAAGATCGGCGAGAAGCTGGTCCTCAACCGGTTCGCCAAGCTCGACGGCACCACCGCCGTCTACCTGCACCGCAAGAGCCAGGACCTGCCCCCGGCGGTCGGCGTGCTGGTGCAGTACTCCGGCAAGACCGACGAGGCCGGCGACGCCGACGCGCGCGCCGTCGCGATGCAGATCGCCGCGATGCGGCCGAAGTACCTCACCCGTGACGAGGTGCCGGCCGACGTCGTCGAGTCCGAGCGGCGCATCGCCGAGCAGACCGCCCGCGAGGAGAACAAGCCCGAGGCGGCGCTGCCGAAGATCGTCGAGGGCCGGGTGAACGCCTTCTTCAAGGACTACGTCCTCGTCGAGCAGGCGTCGGTCGCCGACAACAAGAAGACGGTGAAGCAGCTGCTGGCCGAGGCCGGCATCGAGGTCACCCGCTTCGTGCGGTTCGAGGTCGGCCAGGCCTGAGCCGTCCCGGGGCGCGCTGGGCGCCCGCGGGCAGGGAACGTCGACGAGGAGGCCGCCGGTGTACGTGACAGGCACCGCGGCCTCCTTGTCACATAGGGTCGGCTACGGCAGTTTCGCGGTACGCGGCGTACGGGACGTGCGCATGGGGAAGGGCGGGGCGGATGACGCAGGTTGTGAGTGACCGGAGTCTGGCGGCGGACGATCCGACGGCGCCGCCCCCCGGCCGGGCCCGACGGGTGGTGCTGAAGCTCTCCGGCGAGGTGTTCGGCGGGGGCGCCATCGGCGTCGACCCCGACGTCGTGCAGGCCATCGCCCGGCAGATCGCCACCGTCGTACGCCGTGGGGTGCAGGTCTCGGTGGTGGTCGGCGGCGGCAACTTCTTCCGCGGCGCCGAGCTGCAGAAGCGCGGCATGGACCGGGCCCGGGCCGACTACATGGGCATGCTCGGCACCGTGATGAACTGCCTCGCGCTGCAGGACTTCCTGGAGAAGGAGGGCATCGAGACGCGCGTGCAGAGCGCGATCACGATGGCCCAGGTCGCCGAGCCCTACATCCCGCTGCGCGCCATCCGGCACCTCGAGAAGGGCCGCGTGGTGATCTTCGGCGCGGGCGCCGGCATGCCGTACTTCTCCACCGACACGGTGGCCGCCCAGCGCGCCCTGGAGATCCGCGCCGACGTGGTGCTGATGAGCAAGAACGGCGTGGACGGCGTCTACACCGCCGACCCGCGGGTCGACCCGTCCGCCAGCAAGTTCGACTCGATCACCTTCTCCGAGGTGCTGCGCCGCAACCTGCGGGTCGCGGACGCCGCCGCGTTCAGCCTGTGCATGGAGAACGGCCTGCCGATGCTGGTCTTCGGCGCGCAGGGCGACGACACCATCATCCGGGCCGTGGGTGGCGACAAGATCGGCACCCTGATCACCGCCTGAGCGGTCGAACTGATCCGCCCTCAGCGGTTCCTCCGACACGACAAGCCCACGACGAGCACAGAAGGAGGCGAGGAGACCGGTGATCGACGACACCCTCCTCGAGGCCGAGGAGAAGATGGAGCGTGCCATCGAGCACGCCAAGGAGGAGTTCGGCGCGATCCGCACCGGTCGCGCCAACGCCGCCATGTTCTCCAAGATCATCATCGACTACTACGGCAGCCCCACCCCGCTGCCGCAGATGGCGTCCATCGGCGTGCCCGAGCCGCGCATGGTGATCATCAAGCCGTACGACAACTCGCAGATCAACGCCATGGAGAAGGCGATCCGCGACTCCGACCTCGGCGCGAACCCGAACAACGAGGGCAACCAGCTGCGCATCCTGCTCCCGCAGATGACCGAGGAGCGCCGCCGCGACATGATCAAGGTCGCCCGGCACAAGGGTGAGGAGGCGAAGGTCGCCATCCGCAACATCCGCCGCAAGGGCAAGGAGGAGCTGGACCGCCTCGTCAAGGACGGCGAGGTCGGCGAGGACGACGGCCGGCGCGCGGAGAAGGAGCTCGACGACCTGACCCAGCGCTTCGTCGCCGCCGTCGACGAGCTGGTCAAGCACAAGGAGAACGAGCTCCTCGAGGTCTGACGCCGTACGCCGGGCGACCGGCGACGACGACACGTGGCACCGGCACCGCCGCCCGCACCCGGGCGGGGGTCCGGTGCCACCGTCGTTCGTGTCCGGCACCCGGCGACGCTCCGGCCCGCGCACGCCGTGGGCTCCGGCTCCTCGCTGCGAGCGGGCAGGCGGCCCGGCGGCCCGCTCGCCCGCCCACCTGGCGGCCCGCCTGCCCGCTCACCCGGCGGTCTGGTCATCCGCCTACCTGGCGGCCCGCCCAATCGCTCACCCGGCGGTCCGCTCATCCACCCACGTGGTGCCTGCCCGCTCACCCGGCGGCCCGCCTGCCCACCACCCGACGGGCACGGCCTCGGCGACCACGGTCCGACGTGGGGGAGCGGTGGGTGCAGTAGGCTCGGCACGATTCCCGGCCACCCTGCGGTGAACGGTGGGGATCGGGCCGGCCGTCGGGCGGGCCAACCGGACGGAACAGTCGCGCGGGTAGGGGAATGGTTGTGGTTGTGCGTCATGTGGTGGACCTCGTGCCGGGCCCCATCGGTGCGTGATGTCCCACCTCGACCCCTACGGCAGCGCCGAGCCCCGCGGCTGGGACCGCCCCGACGCCCCCGCCCCCGCCCCCGCCCTGCCCTGGCCGGAGCCGGAGATCGAGCCCGGCTCGTGGCACCGCCGGCCCGGCGGCGGGCCTGACGTGTACGCCGAGCCGCACGTCCGCCCCCGCCCGCAGGTCGACGCCCGTCCGGAGCCGACCGGGGCGGACCGCGTCCCGTACGACCGCCCGGCCGGGACGAACGGTCACCACCCGGACCCCTCCGACCACCCGACGACCCAGCTGGAACCGGTGCGGGACGTCGAGCCGGAGCCCGAGCCCGCGCGCCCCCCGGGCCGGCGGCAGCGCGGCCGACGCCGGGCCAGCGCCGACCGGCCCCCGACCCAGCAGCCCGCGCCGAGCCGGGCCGGGCGCAACCTGCCCGCCGCCGTCGCCGTCGGGGTGACCCTCGGTGCCCTGGTCGTGGTCCCGCTCTTCTTCTTCCGGCCCGCGTTCCTGCTGCTGGTGGCCGGCGCCGTGGCCGTCGGCAGCTGGGAGATGGCCCGCGCGGTACGCCGCAGCGGCGCCCACCCGCCGCTGGTGCCGCTGATCGCCGGCGGGGTGCTCACCGTCGGGCTGGCCTGGTTCGCCGGCCCCGACGCGCTCAGCCTCGGCCTGCTGGTCACCGTGCTGGGCACGATGGTCTGGCGGCTCGGCGACGGCCCGCGCGGCTTCCAGCGCGACCTGACCGCCGCCACCCTGATCGCCGTGTACGTGCCGTTCCTCGGCGGCTTCGCCGCGCTGCTGGCGGCGGTGCCGGAGGACGGCCACCTGCGGGTGCTGGTGACCCTGGTCGCGGTGGTGCTCTCCGACACCGGCGGGTACGCCGCCGGCGTCTCCTTCGGCAAGCACCCGATGGCCCCCTCGGTGAGCCCGAAGAAGTCCTGGGAGGGCTTCGCCGGCTCGGTCGTCGCCGCGGCCCTGGGCAGCGCCCTGCTGCTCTGGCTGCTCTTCGACGTGGCCCCGTGGTGGGGCGCGCTCTTCGGGGTGGCGGTCTCCTGCGCGGCGGTCCTCGGCGACCTCGCCGAATCGATGATCAAGCGGGATCTCGGCGTCAAGGACATGAGCAACCTGCTCCCGGGGCACGGCGGCCTCATGGACCGGCTCGACTCGATCCTCTTCGCGCTGCCGACCGCGTACCTGCTGCTGGCGGTCTTCGTGCCGGTGCTGGAGTGAGGCGTGAATCACCCGACGCCGGTGGGCCCGCCCGGGCGGTGGGGGGCGATTCGGCACCTCCGGACAGGTGCGTCGGCCGTCCGGCGTGACAGACTGGACTCGCCATGACGAGCCTGCCCCTGATCCCCGCAGACCCCGACGCCCCCGGGCGGCGGCCCGCGATGCCTCCCCGTCACCTCGCCGATCTCGACCTCGCCGGCCGCCGCGCGCTGGTCACCGAGCTGGGGGAGCCGGCGTTCCGCGCCAAGCAGGTCTCCACCCACTACTTCGGTCGCCTGGTGCGCGATCCGGCACAGATGACCGACCTGCCGGCCGCCACCCGCGAAAGGCTCGCCGACCGGCTCCTGCCGCGGCTGCTCACCCCGGTCCGTGAGCTGGCCTGCGACGACGGCGCGACCCGCAAGGCGCTCTGGCGGCTGCACGACGGCTCGCTGGTGGAGAGCGTGCTGATGGGCTATCCGGACCGGGTCACCGTCTGTATCTCCAGCCAGGCCGGCTGCGGCATGGCCTGCCCGTTCTGCGCCACCGGCCAGGCCGGCCTGACCCGCAACCTGTCCACCGCCGAGATCGTCGACCAGGCGGTCTACCTGGCCGGCGTGGCCGCCTCCGGCGCGGTGGCGGGGTCGCCGCCGCGCCTGTCGCACGTGGTCTTCATGGGCATGGGCGAGCCGCTGGCCAACTACTCCCGGGTGATCGCCGCGATCCGCCGGCTCGTCGCCCCGGCGCCCGAGGGGCTCGGGTTGTCGCAGCGTCACATCACCGTCTCCACGGTCGGCCTGGTGCCGGCCATCCGCCGACTGGCCAGCGAAGACCTCTCGGTGACCCTTGCGTTGTCGCTGCACGCGCCCGATGATGAGCTGCGCGACGAACTGGTGCCCGTCAACCAGCGCTGGAAGGTGTCCGAGGTGCTGGACGCGGCGTGGGACTACGCGGCACGGACGGGGCGGCGCGTGTCGATCGAGTACGCGATGATCAAGGACGTGAACGACCAGCCGTGGCGAGCCGACCTGCTCGGGCGGCTGCTGGCCGGGAAGCTGGCCCACGTGAACCTCATCCCGCTCAATCCGACTCCGGGCAGCCGCTGGGACGCCAGCCCGAAGCCGGTGGAGCGGGAGTTCGTCCGGCGGTTGCGCGAGGCCGGGGTGTCGACGACGGTGCGGGACACCCGGGGTCGCGAGATCGACGGAGCGTGTGGGCAGCTCGCCGCCGCCGTCGACAACAGGGACACCGACCGGGCCGGGGAGACCGCGTGACCGGGCGTGGCGAACGAGACCAGGAGACATAGTGGCGAGTCAGGGTCAGCGTTTCCGGCGTAAGGCGCTCCGCCGGGGATACAAGGTCGACGAGGTCGACGCCTTCCTGGACCGGGTCGAGGCTACGCTCGACGGCCGTCCGGTGGGTGCCCCCGTCGCCTCCCAGGAGGTCCACGACGTCGTCTTCCGGGTCCGCTTCAACGGCTACGACGAGTGGCAGGTCGACCTGCACCTCGACCGGGTCGAGCGGCAGCTGGCCGAGTTGGAGGAGCGCGGTGGCGTCGGCGGTCGCGACGGCGACCCCCGGATGGGCGACCGGCTCGGCCCGCCGGACCGGATGGGTCCGCCGGCGCGCGACGACCGCGGCATGTCTCCCGTGCCGCAGCCGATGCCGCCCCGGCCGATGCCCGCGCAGGCCGGCCCCCCGCCCGCCGACCGTTACGGCCGCTACGAGGAGCCGACCGGCGCCTTCGCCGGTGGCTACGACGGACCCCGCGGCGGCTACGAGCCACCGCGCGGCCCGGGCGGCCCCGGCGGTCCGGGCGCCCCGATGGGCCATGGCGGCCCGCCGCCGCGTGGCCTGCCCGCCGGCCCCGGCGCTTACGGTGACGGTCCGGGTGGTCCCGGTGGCTACGGTGACGGCCCTGGTGGGCCTGGTGGTTACGGCGACGGTCCCGGCCGGCCGGGCGGCTACGGCGACGGCCCGGGTCGCCCGGGTGGTTACGGTGACGGCCCGGGTGGTCCCGGTGGTTACGGTGACGGTCCTGGTGGGCCGGGTGGTTACGGCGACGGTCCCGGTCGCCCGGGTGGTTACGGTGACGGCCCTGGTGGGCCGGGTGGTTACGGCGACGGTCCCGGCGGGCCGGGCGGCTACGGCGACCCTCGGGGCGGCTACGGCGACGGCCCCGGCGGGTACGGCGACGAGCCGCGCTTCGACGGCTTCGAGGCGGGCCGGCGCGGCCGTGCCGACATGACGGCCGAGATCCGGATGTCCGAGCGGGAGCTGCGCGACATGCGCGGTCGGGGCCCGGCCGGTCCGCCGCCGCAGCAGGGCTTCGGCGGTCCGCCGCCGATGGCCGGTCCGCCGCCGATGGCCGGTCCGCCGGTAGGTGGCCCGCCGATGGCTGGTCCGCCGGTGGGTGGCCCGCCGGTGGGTGGCCCGCCGCCCACGGCCGGCCCGCCCATGGCCGGCCCGCCCGGCAGCGACCTCTACCGCGTCGACCAGATCCGGCGCAGCTTCCAGGTGCGCCGGTTCGGCAGCGGCTACGACCCCGACCAGGTCGACCGGCTCTTCGACAGCCTTCTCGGGGGCATGCAGGGGCGCAACCCGATGCCGGTGAACCCCAAGGAACTCGACTCGCTGCGCTTCCCGCTGGTGCCGGGCGGCTACTTCGAGGCCGAGGTCGACGCCGCGCTCAAGGACGTGCAGGACATCCTGTTCGGCCGCTGATCCGCGTACGACGAGGGCCCGCTCCCCGGTCGGGGGCGGGCCCTTGCGCGTGTCACCTCCGGCGCGCGCGACGCCGGCCGACGGGGTGCGGTCAGGACCGCAGGCCGTTGCGCCGCAGCACGACGTCGCCGATGACGATGACCAGCAGCAGCACGGCCAGGCCGACCAGCCAGATGTCCTCGACCCTGCCCTCGTGGTTGCCGCAGAGCATCGCCAGCAGCGCCAGCGCGGTGACCACCGCGCCGATCCGCCCGGACTTACGGTGCCCCGGCTTGTGCTGGTCTGGCGACGTTACCGGCTCGCTTCCTGCCACTGTCGGTCCTTCCCTCGCGATCGGATCTCCGGTTAGTCTGGCACGCCCCGTGCCAGGCCCGGCGGTGGGTCCGGCCGGACGAGGCGGAACGCACGATCCCGCGCCGACGGCCGGGCGGGCGCCGGCAGGGCGTACGAGGCGAGGGGCGCGGGTCCAAGGTCCCGGGCACGCCGGGCCGGGCGGCACTACCGGCGTCGCGGGGCGGTCGCCAGACTCCCTCCGGTAGCGTTTCGGACGTACACCTTTTGTTTGTCTTCGAGGGGGAACTGCGGTGCGAGTGACCGGTACGGGACACGCCAGCATGCGGATCGACACGGCCGCGGGCAGCATCCTGTGCGACCCGTGGGTCAACCCGGCCTATTTCGCGTCGTGGTTCCCGTTCCCTGACAACTCCCTGCTCGACTGGGAGACCCTCGGCGACGTCGACTACCTCTACGTCTCCCACCTGCACCGGGACCACTTCGACGCCGCGCACCTGAAGCGCTTCGTGTCGAAGTCCGCGACCGTGCTGCTGCCCGCGTTCCCCACCTCGGAGATGGAGGACGAGCTGCGGGAGCTGGGCTTCACGAAGTTCCTGAAGGCGCCGAACGAGCAGGTCGTCGAGCTGGACGGTGGCCTGAAGGTCATGATCCAGGCGCTGACCAGCCCGACCGACGGCCCGATCGGCGACTCGTCGCTGTGGGTGGAGTACGACGGGGTCCGGCTGCTCAACCAGAACGACGCCCGCCCCACCGACCTGAGCCTCTTCGCCGAGCTGGGCCACGTGCACGCGCACATGCTCCAGTTCTCCGGCGCGATCTGGTACCCGATGGTCTACGAGCTGCCGCAGGCGGCGAAGACGGCGTTCGGCAAGCAGAAGCGGGACCGGCAGTTCGACCGCACCTGGCGCTACATCGACGACCTCAAGGCCGACCACGTCTTCCCCATCGCCGGCCCGCCCTGCTTCCTCGACGACGAGCTGTGGCAGTTCAACGACATCCACGGCGACGAGGGCAACATCTTCCCCGACCAGTCGGTCTTCCTGTCGGAGTACGCGAAGGTCGGCGGCACCAACGGTGTCGTGCTGCTCCCGGGCAGCGTCGCCGAGATCACCACCGAGACGTGCGAGACCACCCACCCGGTGCCGGTCGAGGAGTTCTTCGCGAACAAGGTCGCGCACCTGGAGGAGATGCGGGAGCGCAAGCGGCCCGTCATCGAGGCGGAGAAGGCGTCCTGGCGGCACCCCGAGGTCGACGTGCTCAAGGAGATGCAGCGCCGGATCGAGCCGCTGCTGGAGGAGTCGATCTACCTGGCCAAGGGGGTCGGCGGCCCGGTCCGCTTCGACCTGGTGGGCACCGACAGCTCGGGCGGCGAGACCGTCGAATCCATCGTGGTGGACTTCCCGGGCAAGCAGGTCCGACCGTACGCCGACGAGAAGGTGCGCTACCGGTTCCGCACCGAGCGGGCGCTGATCGAGCACCTGCTGCACATCGGCGAGGTGGACTGGGTCAACTCCCTCTTCCTCTCCTGCCGCTTCTCCGCCGCCCGGATCGGCCAGTACAACGAGTTCGTCTACGCCTTCTTCAAGTGCCTCTCCACCGAGCGGCTCCAGTACGCGGAGGGCTGGTACGACGAGCACGAGCGGACCAGCGACGCCGAGGACATCACCCTGGGCGACTGGGTGGTGCAGCGGCGCTGCCCGCACCTGAAGGCCGACCTGACCCGCTTCGGCATCGTCGACGGCGACCAGCTCACCTGCCAGCTGCACGGCTGGCGGTTCGACCTCGCGAGCGGCCGCTGCCTCACCAGCGTCGGCCACAAGATCCGCGCCCACCGCGTCGACGCCGACACCCCCGCCCCCGCCGGCGACGCCGCCAGCTAACCCCGCCCCGCCCGCTTCACTCCCCTCCCCGCCCCGTCCCCATCCTCGCGATCTTGCACATTCTGCCCTCGCAAAAGCGGCACAAGCCGCAAAAGAAGGGCCGAAAGTGCAAGATCGCGGGCGCGAGGGGCGCGAGGGGCGCGAGGGGCGCGAGGGGCGCGAGGGGCGCGAGGGGCGTGAAGGGCGTGAAGGGGCGTGAAGGGGGTCAGGGGGTGAGGTCGGTGAGGATGCGGCGGGCGGCGTTGTGGCCGGCGGCGCCGATGACACTGCCGGCGGGGTGGCAGCCGGCGCTGCCGGCGTAGACGCCGTCGATGCCGGTCGCGTACGGCATCCGGTCGGTGAACGAGACGGTGTTGTCGACGTGGTGGATGTGCCCGCCGGTGATGCCGAAGTGCGCCTCGATGCCGGGCGGCGGCAGTGCCACGGCGTCGGCGATCAGGTCGCCGGTGCCCGGGGCGTACCGCTCGCAGATCGCGACCAGCCGCTCGACGTAGCCGGGCAGCACCGCGTCCCACGTGGTGCCGGCCGGCTCGTAGGGGACCGACTGGACGAAGAGCGCCGAGGAGTGGTGGCCCCGACCGTCGGAGAGTGACGGGTCGACGGTGGTGTGCAGGTACCACTCGATGGTCGGCTCCTCGGGCAGCCGCCCCGCCCGGACGTCGGCCCACATCGCGCGCAGCGCCGCCATCGGCGACTCGCCGCCGGAGCCGATCAGGGATTCCGAGCCGGGCAGCAGGTGGATGGTCGAGCCGAACGGGCTCGGCGCGTCGGCCGGCAGGCAGGCGAAGCGGGGCAGCCCGGTCAGCGCCAGGTTGAGCTTGAGGGTGGTGCCGGGCCGGCGGACCGCCGCCATCCGCTCGGCCAGCGGCGCCGGGAGCGCGCCGTCGGGCAGCAGGTCCATCAGGCGGTACGGGTCGCACGCGCCGAGGACCACCCGGGCGGCCACCTCCCGCCCGTCGGCGAGGACCACGCCGCTGGCCGCGCCGCCGGCCAAAGTGATCGCGTGTACCGGCGTGCCGGTGCGGATCGTCGCGCCCGCGGCCCGGGCCGCCTCGGCGAAGGTGCGCGCCACCGTGCCCATCCCGCCCTCGGCGATCATCCAGGTGCCGTCCGAGCCGGGGAGCCGGCACATGTTGTGGACGAGGAAGTTGTGGCCGGTGCCCGGGTCGTCGGGCCCGGCGTTGAGCCCGGAGAGGCCGTCGGTGACCGCGTACATGCTGACCAGCAGCTCCGAGCGGAAGTCGAAGCGGGCGAGGTGGTCGGCGACCGAGCCGCGGACCAGGTCGACGAGGACCTGCCGAAGTGCCGGCCGGACGTACCGTTCGGCGGTCTCCTCGACCGGCAGCGGCTCGGCCAGCCAGGCCGGCGCGAGGTCGGCGCGCAGCGCGGCCAGCTCGGCCTGGAGGGCGTCGTCGGCGGCCACGTCGGCGGGGGAGAAGAACTCCGCGAGCTGCGCCCGGGTGGCGGCGGTGTCGCTGCCGAACAGCAGGTACGGCGAGCCCTCCGGGCCGGGGGTGGGCAGGAAGTAGTGCGGGTCGCGGCGCAGCACCGGGATGCGCACGTCGAGCGTGGCGAGCAGCTCCGGCGGCATCAGCCCGAGCAGGTAGGAGCCGGTGGAGTGGCGCAGCCCGGGCACCTTCGGGAAGGGGTGCTCGGTGCGGGTGGCGCCGCCGATCACCTCGGCGGCCTCCAGCACCAGCACGTCGAGCCCGGCGCGGGCGAGCAGGATCGCGGACACCAGACCGTTGTGCCCGGACCCGACGATCACCACGTCGGCCCGGGTCGGCAGCTCGTCACCCATGCCGGGGGAGCCTAGCGCCGGCGACGCCGTCGGTCAGCCCCTTCGCGGCAGGCCGGGCGGGACGCCCCGCCGGGCCGTCCCGCCTCCGGTGGCTTGCTGGGCGCTGCGCCGCCGCCGGACACCGGGCCGGGCCGCTCCGCCGCCGGTGGCTGGCCGGGCCGCTCCGCCTCCGGTGGCTTGCTGGGCGCTGCGCCGCCGCCGGACGCCGGGCTGGGCCGCTTCGCCGCCGGACGCCGGGCCGGGCCGCTTCGCCGCCGGTGGCTAGCTGGGCGCCGCGCCGGTTCGCCGTCCTGGCCGGGCGGACGCCGCGCCGGGCTGTTCGCCGCGCAGGGCGGCGGCGAACGTCGCCAGCTCCAGCTCGAACAGCGGCTCGGCCTCGGTGACGGCCCAGGAGAGCTGGCCGAAGACCTCCATGGCGACCAGCCCGTAGAGCCGGGTCCAGCCGGAGAGGAAGGCGTACGCGACCTCGATGGGCACGTCGCCGTGGCTCAGCCGCAGCGGCTCCAGGCGCCCGCCCAGGCGCTCCCGGAGCAGCTCGGGGGGCGGGGTGGGGAAGGGGGACCGGTGCCAGAGGTCGATGATCGGCTGCACGAAGACCGCCCCGAACCGGGCGCCTGGGTGGTCGGGGTCGGCGCAGTCGTCGACGAAGGCGTCCAGCCCGGGGGCGCGGGCGCCGAAGATCAGCCCGAACTCGGCGGGATGGGTCACCGACCAGGCGCGGAACGCGCGGCTCATGGCCAGCAGCCGGTCGACCGGCTCCGCTCCGGCGTCGTCCCGGGCCGCCTCCAGCCGCGCCCGCAGCTCGTCGTAGAGGTCGCCGGCGAGGGCCGCGACCAGCGCTTCCAGGCTGGGGAAGTAGCGGTAGATGGCGGGTGCCGTCATGCCCATGTCCCGGGCGATGGCCCGCAGCGAGATCGCCTCGATCCCGCCGGTCACCAGCAGCCGTCGTGCCCCGTCCTTGATCTCGGTGACGGTCGCCGAGCGCAGGCGTTCGCGTCGGGACGGTGCGGTCATGCGGCCAACCCCCTTGACCGAAGCAAACGCCGTTGCCATAGTTAACGGCGTTCACTCGAATGAGCGATGGTTACAGCTTAGCCGTCGGCGGAGGGGGAGGCGAATGTTCGCCTGGTGGGGACAAGCGGTGGTGCGACTGCGCTGGGCGGTGCTGGCCGCCGCCCTGGTGGTGGTCGCGGTCGGCTCGACCTGGGGGGCCGGGGTCTTCGGGCAGCTCACCGGGGGCGGCTACGACGACCCCGCGAGCGAGTCGAGCCGCGCCGCCGAGCGGATCACCGCCGAGCTGGGGCCGCAGGGCGCCGACCTGATCGTGCTCTGGAGCAGCGACGGGGCCACCGTCGAGCAGCCCGCCTTCCGCGACCCGGTCGCGGCCACCGTCGCCGGGCTGCGCGCCCGCCCCGAGGTCACCAGCGTCACCACCTGGTACGACACGCCGGTGCCCGCGCTGCTGTCGACCGACCGCCGGGCCACGTACGCGCTGGTCCAGCTCCGGGCCGGCGACGAGGACGGCAAGACCGCCGCGTACGACGACCTGCGGCCGGCCCTCGCGACGCCCGGCGTGCGGACCGAGGTCGGCGGCACGGTGGCGTTCCTGCACGAGGCGAACCGCCAGACCACCGAGGACATCACCCGGGCGGAGCTGCTCTCCATGCCGGTGCTGCTGGTGCTGCTCGTGCTGATCTTCGGCGGGCTGGTGGCCGCGTCCACGCCGCTGCTGATCGGCGGGCTGGCCATCCTCGGCGCGTTCGTCGCCGTCCGGCTGGTCAACCTGGTCACCGACGTGTCGATCTTCGCCATCAACGTCATCACCCTGATCGGCCTGGGCATGGCGGTCGACTACGCCCTCTTCGTGGTCAGCCGGTTCCGCGAGGAGCTGGCCGCCGGCCACGACACGCCCGCCGCCGTCCGCCGCACCATGGCCACCGCGGGGCGTACGGTGCTGGTCTCCGGGCTCACCATCGCGCTCGCCATGGCCAGCCTGCTCATCTTCCCGCAGGCGTTCCTGCGGTCGATGGGGCTCGGCGGGATGGCCGCCGTCCTGGTCGCCATGCTGGCCGCGCTGACCGTGCTGCCGGCCCTGCTGGCGGTGCTCGGCCACCGGATCAACGCGCTGCGCGTACCGCTGCCGTGGCGGCGTGGGGCGCGGGGCGGGCGGCCGGCGGCGCGGGAGGCGGGCGGCGCCTGGGCCCGGATCGCGCGCAGCGTGATGCGCCGTCCGGTGCGCTACCTGGTCGGGGTGACCCTGCTGCTCCTGCTGCTCGCGGCGCCGTTCCTGCGGATCACCTTCGGCGGCTTCGACGAGCGGGTGCTGCCCGGGGACGCCGCGCCCCGGGTCGTCTCCGAGCGGATCGCCGCGGAGTTTCCCGGCGGCACGGTCGCGCCGATCGACGTGCTGGTGTCCGGGGCCTCCCCGGAGCAGGTGCGGCCGTTCGCCGACCGGGTGGCCGCCGTGCCCGGCGTGACCGGCGTGACGGTGGCGGCCAGCCGGGGCGCGTCGACGCTGCTGTCGGTGACCTACCCGGGCGAGCCGACCGGCGACGTGGCGCAGGACGTGGTCCGGGCGCTGCGCGACCTGCCCGCGCCGGGCGGCGCGGAGGTGCTCGTCGGGGGCCGCCCCGGCGCCGACCGGGACCTGCTGGACAGCCTCGGCGGCCGGCTGCCCTGGATGGCCCTGCTGATGGCCGCCGCGACCCTGGTGTTGCTCTTCCTCGCCTTCGGCTCCGTGGTGCTGCCGGTCAAGGCCGTGCTCATGAACCTGGTGTCGATCGGCGCCTCGTTCGGCGTGGTGGTCTGGATCTTCCAGGACGGCCACCTGGCCGACCTGCTCGGCTTCACCCCGACCGGGTTCATCGAGCCCAGCAACCCGATCCTCATGCTCGCGGTGCTCTTCGGGCTAGCGACCGACTACGAGGTGTTCCTGCTCTCCCGGGTGCGCGAGGAGTGGGACCGGACGGGGGACAACACCGCCTCGGTGGCCGCCGGGCTCCAGCACACCGGCCGCATCATCACCGCCGCGGCGCTGCTGCTGATCGTCGTGGTGGCCGGCTTCGCCACGGGCGGGATGGCGTACGTCAAGCTCATCGGCATCGGCATGATCGTGGCGATCGTGGTCGACGCCACGCTGGTCCGGGCGCTGCTGGTGCCGGCCACCATGCGGCTGCTGGGCCGGTGGAACTGGTGGGCCCCCGGCCCGCTCGGCCGGTTCCACCGCCGGTACGGCATCCGGGAGGCCGCCGAGCCCGAGCCCGCCGGGCGTCACCCCACGTTCACTAGATAGAGACTTCCATCGATGCCCTGTCGGCCCTACCGTCGACGGGGCATCGACCATCTTCCGGGAGGTCTCCGATGGACCGTCGTACCGTCCTGCGTGCCACCGTCGCCGGTGGCGCCGTCGCCTTCTCCGGCAGCCTCTGGGCCGGCGCCGCGTCGGCCGCCCCCGCCCAGCCCGGCCCCGGGCCGTACGGGGAGCTGCTCGCCGCCGACGCCAACGGCATCCAGCTGCCCGCCGGCTTCGCCAGCCGGGTCGTCGCCCGCTCCGGCCAGCGGGTCGCCGGCACCTCCTACCTCTGGCACCCCGCCCCCGACGGCGGCGCGTGCTTCCCGGCCGGCACCGGCTGGATCTACGTCTCCAACTCCGAGGTGCCGCTGGTCGGCGGCGCCTCGGCGGTGCGCTTCCACGCCGACGGCTCGATCGCGGCGGCCTACCGGATCCTCGGCGGCACCAACGTCAACTGCGCGGGCGGCGCCACCGGCTGGGGCACCTGGCTCTCCTGCGAGGAGGTGCCGCTCGGGCGGGTCTTCGAGACCTGGCCGGACGGCAGCGGGGCGGCCGAGGAGCGCACCCGGATGGGCCGGTTCACGCACGAGGCGGCGGCCTGCGACCCGGAGCGCGAGGTGGTCTACCTGACCGAGGACGAGGACGACGGCTGCTTCTACCGCTTCGTCCCGGACACCTGGGGCGACCTGCGCACCGGCCGGTTGCAGGTGCTCTGCGCCCCGGCCGACCAGGTGACCGGCCCGGTGACGTGGCGGGACGTCCCCGACCGGGACGGCTTCCCCGTGCCGACCCGCTGGCAGGTCGGCGCGGCGAAGCACTTCGACGGCGGCGAGGGCTGCTGGTACGCCGACGGCACCTGCTGGTTCACCACCAAGGGCGACAACCGGGTCTGGGCGTACGACGCGGCGCGCCAGCGCCTCGACCTCGCGTACGACGACTCGCTGGTGCCGGCCGGCGCGGCGCCGCTGACCGGCGTGGACAACATCACCGGCACCGCCGGCGGCGACCTCTACGTGGCCGAGGACGGCGGCAACATGGAGATCAACGTCATCACCCCCGCCGGCGTGGTCGCCCCGTTCCTGCGCCTGCACGGGCACCCGGAATCGGAGCTCACCGGCCCCGCCTTCTCGCCCGACGGCTCCCGCCTCTACTTCTCCTCCCAGCGCGGCACCACCGGCGACCGCGCCGGCCTCGCCGGCGTCACCTACGAGATCAGCGGCCCCTTCCGGCCCTGACCGCCCGGTCCTGCCCGGTCCTGCCCGGTCCCGGGCCCGCCCGGTCCCGGGGCCCGCCCGGTCCCAGGGCCCGCCCGGTCCCAGGTCCTGCGCGGTCCGGGCCGGGCCGGCGGCGTCGATCGTCAGGTTGGCGGCGGTCGGGGAGCGCCCTCCCCGCCGCCGACCTCACGGTCGGCCGGGCTCCCGCGCGGCGGCGCGGGCCGTGCGCCAGCGGGAGAGGGCGAGGGTGGCGGAGTAACCGGCGAGCACGATCACGTGGAAGAGGTAGAGCCAGAGCAGCACCGCCACCCCCGCGCCGATCTCGTCGAAGCCGCCGAACGGCACGCCCAGGTCGATGGGGAGCGAGGCGAAGAGCACGAAGCCGTGCAGGAAGCCGGAGAGGTTCGCCGCCGTGAACGACCCGACGCCCAGCGCGGAGAGCCAGTCCGGCGACGCCGGGCCGACCACCCGGAACACCCACAGCAGCACCGGGGTGAGCACCAGCCACACCGCCAGGAACGACAGCACCACGCCCAGCGCGCCGCTCCACCCGCCCTGGCGTACCAGCCCCGTCGTCGTCGGCAGCGCGAGCAGGATCGACAGCAGCAGGGCCGGGGCCGGGGCGAGCAGCGGGAGCAGCAGCAGCCGGCCGCGCCACCCCACCAGCGACTCGTCGCGGCGCGGGGCCGCCACGGAGACGAAGGCGCGGCGCAGCCCCTCGCCGTAGAGCGACGCCGGCAGCAGCGACGCCAACGCCAGCACGGGGGTCAACCCCACCCCGGCCTCGACCAGCGCGGCCACCGCGTGCGGCGCGCCGATCTCGTCCGGCAGCGTCCGCACGGCGTGCGACGTGAGCCGGCGTACCCGGTCGGCCCCCGCCAGCAGCGAGGTGAGCCAGATGGCCAGCAGGGCCACCGGCACCACGGCGATCGCCCCGTAGAAGGTGATGGCGGCGGCGTGCAGCGACAGGTCCCGGCCGCGCAGCGGACGGAACGCCGCGCCGGTGATCCGCTTCGCCCGTTGCCATCCGCTGCCCATCGCGGCTTCTTTCCCCGTACGGCCCGGCGTCACGCACCACATCGCCGACCGTGACCGGCTCGACGCCCGACCCGCCCCGGGGGATGCGCCGTGCCCGTACGGCGGAGCCGCCGGACGGGGGCGCGTCCGGCGGCTCCGAGGCGGGTGCGGTCAGCCCAGCGGTGCGGTCTCGCCGCCGCGCAGGGTGGCGTAGTAGCAGCCGGTGGTGGGCAGGCTCGTCGCCGCCGGCGGGGTGACCCCGTCGTAGAGCGCCAGCAGGAAGTTCTGCGGGCAGCGCCGGGTGCTGCCGGTACGGATGCCGAAGTGCAGGTGCGGCCCGGTGGAGTTGCCGGTGTTGCCGGTGAGGCCGAGCTGCTGCCCGGGCGCCACCGACGCGCCGTTGGCGACCGACCACGCCGAGAAGTGGCAGTAGGTGTAGACGGCCCCGTCGGTGCCGGTGAGGTTGACGCCCTGGCCGCAGGAGCTGTCGTTGATGATCGTCACCGTGCCCGCCCGCACGGCGTACGCCCTGGTGCCGGTGCCGACCGGGAGGTCGATGGCGGGATAGTCGTGGTGCGGGTCGTCGTACTCGCCGCGCGGCAGCGCGCTCTGGGGCAGCGGCAGGGCGAAGCCGGGGTTGCCGGCCGTGGTGGAGGTGATCCGGACGGCGTCCGCGACGACGTAGCCCGCAGCGGTGGTCCAGCGGCTGACCCCGACGACGGGGCGGTCGCCCGCCGCCAGCGTGAAGGTGCCGAGGGCGACCCAGCGGCCGCCGTTGGCGCGCTGGTCCACGACGACCGTCTGGTTGCCGGCGGCGGTCGCCACGATGAACGGGGTGGCGCTGTTGTAGCCGGCGTCCGCCGGGTACCACACCTCGACGAGGTGCGCGCCGGTGGCGGCGACCGACGCGCTGAACCAGGCGGCGTCGCTGCCCCCGGTGTAGGGCGTCGCGAAGCGGTAGTCGGCGCCGTACCGCTGGCCGGCCCAGGACGACGTGCCCCAGTTGGCGCTGGCGGTGAAGCGGCCGGCGGTCGCGTTGTCGACGGTGGTGGTGGCGGCGGACGCGGGCCCGGCCGGGCCGAGCAGCACCATGGCCGCAGCGGTCAGCCCGGCGACCAGGGCGCGCGCGGCGGTGGCGAGTTTCACGAGTTGCCTCCGAGGGGCGAGGGCGGGCGGGTGGAGGTATTCAACCAACAAGGATCGATGATCGTAAGAGAGTTACATAGATCAACATCGCTGGGAAGCTTTCCATAGGATCGGCGTCATGACCGTTCTGACCACGGAGCGCCTGGTGCTGCGGGAGTGGACCGCCGACCCGGCCGACCTGGCCCGGATCTTCGACATCTACTCCCGGCCCGAGATCACCCGGTGGCTGAACGCGCCGGGGCTGCCCCTGACCGACCCGGCGCAGGCCGCCGACCGGCTCCGGACGTGGCGGGAGCGGCACGCGGGGCACGGCGGCCGGTACGGCACCTGGGCGATCGAGGTCCGCGGGACGGGCGTGGTGGCCGGCACCGTCCTGCTGAAGCCGCTGCCGGGGCGCGAGGAGGGCGTGTTGACCGAGGACATCGAGGTGGGCTGGCACCTGCACCCCGACTCGTGGGGCCACGGGTACGCCACCGAGGCGGCCCGGGCCGTGGTCGCGCGGGAACTCGCCGCCGGCACCCGGGAGGTCCACGCCGTCGTGGCGCCCGGCAACGAGGCGTCGATGGCGGTGGCCCGCCGGCTCGGCATGACCCACGTGGGCCGCCGCACCGACTGGTACGGCGGCGCGTCGGTGGAGACCTTCGTCCTGACGGCGTCGCACCGCGTGTGCGATCCC
The DNA here is from genome assembly GCF_053602615.1 of Micromonospora sp. NPDC004336. Taxonomy (NCBI): domain Bacteria; kingdom Bacillati; phylum Actinomycetota; class Actinomycetes; order Micromonosporales; family Micromonosporaceae; genus Micromonospora; species Micromonospora sp. NPDC004336. Next base: position 47,396 of record NZ_JBSGDY010000003.1, on the reverse strand, counting down.
GGCCGGCCGGGGCTGCGGCGGCTAGGCTGACCTGAGCAGACTGTCCGCTGAGGGGGTGAGCCCGGATGGCCCAGGCAGCTTTCGCGCCCGAGCCGGCGCCGCAGGAGGCCGAGCCCGCGCAGCGGCCCACGGAGCCGTCGTTCGACGTGCTGCGGTGGCACGACGAGCCGTGGACCGCTCAGCTCGCCCTCGACCTGTTGCCGGAGACCAACGGCCCCAAGGTTGAGGTCCTGAGCGGAAGCGTGATCGTGACCCCACACGCCGGAATAGACCACCAGTCGGTGGAACGTGAGCTGCCCTATCTCCTGCACCGGGCCGCCCGCAGGGCGGGCCTGTGGGCCTATCCCGAGATCAACGTGATCTCGGGCAAGGACCTCTTCATTCCCGACGTCGCCGTCCTCCGGTCCTCCGGCGGGGGGCGGTCGGCCGTCGACATCGGGCAGGCCGTCCTGCTGGGCGAGATCGTGTCCCCGGGCAACCGGCGCAAGGACGTGATCGATCGGCCGCGCGAGTACGCCGCCGCCGGTGTCCCGTTCTTCCTCCGGGTCGACCTGCGCAACCGGGTGCCCACCATCGCGTTGTTCGAGCTCGCCGAGGGAGACTACCGGCCGGTGGCGGCCGCGGCGGCCGGAAGCACCTTCGCCATGACGGAGCCCTTCCCGTTCGCCGTCGACCCGGCCGACCTTCTCGACGAGGCGGCGCCGGAGGAGGGCGCGGACGTGCCGGGGGAGCAGGCCGACGCGGAGGGCTGAGGCTCCCGGCGGGCGCCGTGCGGCGCTGGGGAAGAATGTCCGGGTGACTTCGCCCCGGGAACTCGTCCTGCTCGGCTCCACCGGTTCGATCGGGACACAGGCCATCGACATCGTGCGGCGCAACCCGGACCGGTTCCGGGTGGTCGCGCTCGGGGCCGGCGGCGGCAACGTCGAGCTGCTCGCCGCCCAGGCGCTCGAACTCGGCGTCGACGCGGTCGGGGTGGCCCGGGCCAGCGCCGCGCAGGACCTCCAGCTCGCGTTCTACGCCGAGGCGAGCCGGCGCGGCTGGGCCACCGGCGACTTCAAGCTCCCCAAGATCGTGGCCGGCCCGGACGCGATGACCGAGCTGGCGCAGTGGCCCTGCGACGTCGTGCTCAACGGCGTGGTCGGCTCGCTCGGGCTCGCGCCGACCCTGGCCGCGCTGCGCGCCGGGCGTACGCTCGCGCTCGCCAACAAGGAGTCGCTCGTGGCCGGCGGCCCGCTGGTGAAGGCCGCCGTGACGCGGCCGGAGCAGATCGTCCCCGTCGACTCGGAGCACTCGGCGCTGGCCCAGTGCCTGCGCGGCGGGGCCCGGGGCGAGGTGCGGCGGCTGGTCGTCACCGCCAGCGGCGGCCCGTTCCGGGGCCGGCGGCGCGACGAGCTGACCACGGTCACGCCCGAGCAGGCGCTGGCGCACCCGACCTGGAACATGGGGCCGGTCGTCACGATCAACTCCGCCACGATGGTCAACAAGGCGCTGGAGGTGATCGAGGCGCACGAGCTGTTCGACGTGCCGTACGCCGACATCGCCGTGATGGTGCACCCGCAGTCGGTGATCCACTCGATGGTCGAGTTCACCGACGGCTCCACCCTCGCCCAGGCCAGCCCGCCCGACATGCGGCTGCCGATCGCGCTGGGCCTCGGCTGGCCCGACCGGGTGCCCGTAGCCGCCGCCGCCGTCGACTGGACGACGGCCCACACCTGGGAGTTCGCGCCGCTGGACGACGAGGCGTTCCCGGCGGTGGCGCTGGCCAAGGCCGCCGGCGAGGCCGGGCGCTGCCGGCCGGCGATCTACAACGCGGCGAACGAGGAGTGCGTGGCCGCGTTCGTGGCCGGCCGGCTGCCCTTCCTCGGCATCGTCGACACCCTCCGGCGGGTGTTGGAGGACGCTCCCGACTTCGACGAACCAGGTACCGTCGAGGACGTGCTCGCGGCGGAGTCGTGGGCGCGCGCGCACGCGCAGGAGATCATCATCGCGGGTTCGGTGGAAGGAGCTTGATGGCGTACCTGCTCGGGGTGGTGCTCTTCGCCCTTGCGATCCTCATCTCGGTGAGCCTGCACGAGGCGGGGCACATGCTCACCGCCAAGGCCTTCGGCATGAAGGTCACCCGCTACTTCGTCGGCTTCGGTCCCACGCTCTGGTCGTTCAGGCGGGGCGAGACCGAGTACGGCGTCAAGGGCATCCCGCTCGGCGGCTTCTGCAAGATCGTCGGCATGACGCCGCAGGACGACGACGTCGACCCGGCCGACGAGCCGCGCGCGATGTGGCGCTACCCGGTGTGGAAGCGGACGATCGTGATGTCCGCGGGCTCCGTCACCCACTTCGCCCTCGCCCTGATCGCTCTCTGGATCATCGCGGTCACCGCCGGCCTGCCCAACCCGGACTTCCCCAGCACCGAGGCGGAGATCCGCAAGGAGCCGGCGGTCATCCAGCTGTCGAAGTGCGTGGTCCCGGAGAACACGCTCCGCGAGTGCACCACCACCGACCCGGCCAGCCCCGCCGCCCAGGCGCAGCTGCGCGACGGCGACCGGATCACCGCGATCAACGGCGCGCCGATCGCGGACTACGGCCAGCTGCTCACCACCCTGCGCGGCCTCAAGCCGGGCGACACGGCGCAGATCGCGTACGAGCGCGACGGCCAGCCGGGCAGCACCAGCGCGGTGCTCGCGCAGACCCAGCGCCCGCCGCTGGACGACCCGAAGGGTCAGGTCGGCGCGGTCGCGGCGCTCGGCGTCGGGCTCGTCCCCAGCACCCCGACCCGGGTGACGTACGGGCCGGTCGGCGCGTTCGGCGCGACCGCCGACTTCACCGGCGACATGGCGGTCAACACCTTCGAGGCGATGAAGCGCATCCCGCAGAAGGTCCCGGCCCTGTGGACGGCGATCACCGGCGGCGAACGGGACATGGACACCCCGATCAGCGTGGTCGGCGCGAGCCGGCTCGGTGGCGAGGCGGTGGAGAACAACGCGTGGCTGCTGTTCTTCATGCTCTTCGTCTCGCTGAACTTCTTCATCGGCGTGTTCAACCTGCTGCCGCTGCTGCCGCTGGACGGCGGCCACATCGCCATCGCCTGGTTCGAGCGGGCCCGCTCCTGGCTCTACGCCCGGATCGGCCGCGCCGACCCCGGCCGCGTCGACTACCTGAAGCTCATGCCCTTCACGTACGCGGTGATCCTGATCGGCGGCGCGTTCACGCTGCTGACCATCACCGCGGACGTCGTCAACCCGATCACGCTCTTCTCAAGGTGAGTGCCTGAAGTGACCGCTGTCAGTCTCGGTATCCCCGCCGTACCGCCCCCGCCGCTCGCCCCGCGCCGGGCCAGCCGCCAGATCATGGTCGGTTCGGTGCCGGTCGGCGGCGGCGCGCCGGTCTCGGTGCAGTCGATGACCACCACCCTCACCGCCGACGTCAACGCCACCCTCCAGCAGATCGCCGAGCTGACCGCGTCCGGCTGCCAGATCGTCCGCGTCGCGGTGCCGAGCCAGGACGACGTCGAGGCGCTGCCGGCGATCGCGAAGAAGTCGCAGATCCCGGTCATCGCCGACATCCACTTCCAGCCGAAGTACGTCTTCGCGGCGATCGACGCCGGCTGCGCGGCGGTCCGGGTCAACCCGGGCAACATCCGCCAGTTCGACGACAAGGTCAAGGAGATCGCCAAGGCGGCCGGCGACGCGGGCGTGCCGATCCGGATCGGCGTGAACGCGGGCTCGCTGGACAAGCGCCTGCTCGCCAAGTACGGCAAGGCCACCGCCGAGGCGCTCGTCGAGTCGGCGCTGTGGGAGTGCTCGCTGTTCGAGGAGCACGGCTTCCGCGACATCAAGATCTCGGTCAAGCACAACGACCCGGTGGTGATGATCCGGGCCTACCGCCAGCTCGCCGAGAGGTGCGACTACCCGCTGCACCTGGGCGTCACCGAGGCCGGCCCGGCCTTCCAGGGCACCATCAAGTCGGCGGTCGCCTTCGGCGCGCTGCTGGCCGAGGGGATCGGCGACACCATCCGGGTCTCGCTGTCGGCGCCGCCGGTGGAGGAGATCAAGGTCGGCAACCAGATCCTGGAGTCGCTCGGGCTGCGCGAGCGGGGCCTGGAGATCGTCTCCTGCCCGTCCTGCGGGCGGGCGCAGGTCGACGTCTACAAGCTCGCCGAGGAGGTCACCGCCGGCCTGGAGGGGCTGCCGGTGCCGCTGCGGGTCGCCGTGATGGGCTGCGTCGTGAACGGTCCGGGCGAGGCCCGCGAGGCCGACCTGGGCGTGGCCTCCGGCAACGGCAAGGGTCAGATCTTCGTCAAGGGCAAGGTGGTCAAGACCGTGCCCGAGGCGCAGATCGTGGAGACCCTCATCGAGGAGGCGCTGCGCATCGCCGACGAGATGGGCGCCGAGTTGCCCGAGGAGCTGCGCGGCCTGCTCCCGGGGGCGACCGTAACCGTGCACTGATCCGTCCGTCCCGCCGGCGGGCGGGTTGGGCCACCGAAGGGGTGGCCGCTCCACCGGGAGCGGCCACCCCTTCGTCTTGCGCGGGGCCGGATGGTGGGAACGCAGATGCAAACCGTACGTACGTCTTGTTAAGGTCTTGGGGTGCGACTCCTTCCCGAACCGGGTCCGGCCCGGATCCTCACCCTCGGCACCCTCGTCCGCACCGTCGGGCGCGGCCTGTGGATGGTGGCCAGCGCGCTCTTCCTCACCCGCTCGGCCGGCCTGAGCGTCACCGACGTCGCGCTCGGGCTGACCGTCTCGGCCCTGGTCGGCCTGCTGGCCAGCGCCCCCGCCGGATACCTGGCCGACCGGCTGGGCCCCCGGGCCACCCAGCTCGTCGCGCTGGTCGCGAACAGCGTGCTGACCACCGCGCTGCTGGCCGTCGGATCCCTTCCCGCGTTCCTCGCCGTCGGCGCGGCCACCGCGGTCGCCGACGCCGCCGACCGGGGCGCCAAGGGCGCGCTCATCGCCGGCTCCGTCCCGGCCGACCAGCGCGTCCGCACCCGCGCCTACCTGCGCGCCACCACGAACGTCGGGATCTCGGTGGGCGCCGTGCTCGCCGGCTTCGCGCTGGCCGCCGACACCCGGGCGGCGTACGTGGCGCTGGTCCTCACCACCGCCGTGACCTACCTGCTCGCCGCCGCCGTCTTCACCCGGCTGCCGTACCTTCCGCCCACGCCCGCCCCCGCGCACGGCCCCCGGCTGATCGCGCTGCGGGACCGGCCGTTCCTGGCGTTCACCGTGCTCGACGGGCTCATGTCGATGCACTTCGGGCTGCTCAACATCGCCCTGCCGCTCTGGATCGTCGGGCACACTCGGGCGCCGGCCTGGGTGCTCTCCGGGCTGATGCTGGTCAACACGCTGGTGGTGGTGCTCTTCCAGGTCCGCGCCGCGCGCGGCACCGAGAGCCTCGCCGGCGCGGCCCGGGCGGCCCGGCGCGCCGGGCTCGCCATCGCCGCGGCCTGCGTCCTCTTCGCCGCCAGCGGCGGGCGCTCCACGGGCGTCGCCGTCGCGCTGCTGGTCGGCGGCGCGCTCACGCACGTGGTCGGGGAGCTGTGGCACTCCGCCGCCGGCTGGGGGATCTCCTTCGGGCTGGCGCCGGAGAACGCCCACGGGCAGTACCAGGGCGCGTACAGCATGGGCTACGAGCTGGGCAAGATGGTGGCGCCGGTCGTGGTCACCACGCTGGCCGTCGGCTGGGGCGTGCCGGGGTGGCTGCTGCTCGGCGTCCTGTTCCTGTCGCTCGGCGCCCTGGTGCCCGGAGTCGTCGCCTGGGCCGCCCGCAACCGGTCCGGGGCGGTCGCGCCCGAGCCGGTCGCGGTGGCGTAGCCCCTCTCGTCACTCGCCCGGCGGGGCGGGGGGCGGATCTGGCAGGCTGGTAACCGTGCTGACGCTGCCGGTACGGCAACTCGGAGAGTCGGAGCGCCGCGCTGTCGAGCGGCTGCTCGACCTCGACCCCTTCGCTGGCGCGCAGGTCGCCGAGCGGGTCGCGGCGCGCGGCCTGGCCTGGTGGCGCGCCGAGGGGCGGGTGCTGGGCTACGGCACGCGCCGCAACCTGGAGTCCGTCTGCTGGATCGGCGGCAACCTCACCCCGGTGCTGGCCACCGAGCCGGCCGTCGCCGCGTACGCCGACCTGCTCGCCGGCGAGGAGCGGCTCTGCTCGTCGATCGTGGGCCGGGCCGATGCCGTGCTCGGCCTCTGGGACCGGCTCTGCGACGTCTGGGGGCCGGCCCGGGACGTACGCCCGAACCAGCCGCTGCTGGCCACCGACGCGCTGCCGGCGGTGCCGGCGGACCCGCAGGTGCGGCGGGCGCGCGGCAGCGAGATCGACCGGCTCTTCCCGGCGGCGGTGGCGATGTACACCGAGGAGGTGGGCGTCTCGCCGCTCGCCGACGACGGCGGCCGTGGCTACCGGCGGCGGGTCACCGACCTGGTCCGGGCCGGCCGGGCGTACGCGCGGTTCGTCGACGGCCAGGTGGTGTTCAAGGCCGAGCTGGCCGTCGTGACCCGCCGGACCGCCCAGGTGCAGGGGGTCTGGGTGGCGCCCGAGTGGCGGGGCCGGGGCATCGCGACGGCGGCGATGGCGGCCGTGGTGCGCGACGCGCTGCTGCGGGTCGCCCCGACCGTGAGCCTCTATGTCAACGACTTCAACGCCCCGGCCCGCCGGGTCTACGAGCGCTGCGGCTTCCGGCCGGTCGGCACGCTCGCCACCGTGCTCTTCTGAGCCGCTCGCCACCGTGCTCTTCTGAGGCGCCGGGCATGGCCCGGATCACCCCGACCCCGCGTGACGAACCGGACGACCGGGGCTAGGCTGAGCATGTTTTTGCACTGACCAGTCAGTTCAAAGAAGGTGGGCCGGGGCGGATGATGGTCGTCGACGCGCGCGGGCTGGGGCTGCGTACCCGCCGGGGCTGGGTCTTCCGGGACGTCGACCTGACGGTGGCGGCGGGCGAGCTGCACGCGGTGACCGGGCCGCCGGGCAGCGGGCGCACCTCGCTGCTGCTCGCCCTGGCGGGCCGCTTCCCGACCACCGAGGGACGGCTGACGCGGCACGGCCCCGCCGCGCTGGGCCAGGTGGCCGGGGTGCACGAGCCCGATCCCGCGCTGACCGTCGCCGAGCACGTCCGGGAACGCCTCCTGCTGCTCGGGCCGGTGCCCCGCCGCCGGCGGCAACTGGTGCCGCTCACGGCCCTGCGGGCCCGTCGGGAGTACCGGCGGGACGCCCTCGCCGCCGCGCTGGCCGGGGCCGGGCTCACCGGGGATCCGCCGTTCGACCCGGACACCCGGGGCCGCGACCTCACGCCGCTGCAACGGCAGGTGCTCGGCCTCCTCCTGGCCACCCTGGCCGGGCCCCGGCTGATCGTCGCCGACGACGTGGACGCCGGCTCCGACGCCCCGGAACGCGCCCGGCTCTGGGCGACCCTCGCCCGCCTGGCCGACCAGGGCTACGCGGTGGTCGCCAGCGCCCGCGCGCTCGAGGCGGACCTCCCCGCCCCGCCGCCCCCCACCCCCACCCCCGCCCCCACCCCCGCCCCCGCCCCCGCCGCTCCTCCCGCCGCTCCTCCCGCGATCTTGCACTTGTTGCCCGGGCATAGCGGTCAAACGGTGCGATCCGAGGGCCGAAAGTGCAAGATCGCTGAAGCCGAGGGGAGAGGGAGCGGCCCGGGTGACGCGACCGATCCGACCGAGACCGCCGAGGTGGCAACCCGATGAGCGTCTTTCGGCTCGCCAGGTTCGAGTTGCGGCGGCTGACCCGGGGCCGGCTGCCCCGCGCCGCGCTGGCCGTGCTCACCGTCATCCCGCTGCTCTACGGGGCGCTCTACCTCTACGCCTTCTGGGACCCGTACGCCAGGATGGACCGGATCCCGGTGGCGCTCGTCAACGCCGACCGGCCCGCGACCGCCGGCGACGGCACCGAGGTGCACGCCGGCCGCGACCTCACCGACGAACTGCTCGAGCGGCGGGTCTTCGGCTGGCACGTCACCGACGCCCGGGACGCCGCCGCCGGCCTGCGCAGCGGCCGCTACCACCTCGTCTTCGCCATCCCGGAGGACTTCTCCGCCGCCCTGGCCGCCAGCCCGGACCCCGACCGGCCGGCCCGGCGGGGCGAGCTGCGGGTGGTCAACGACGACGCCACCAACTACCTCTCGGGCCTGCTGGCCCGCACGGCGTTCAGCGAGATCCGGGCCGCCGCCGCGCAGAGCGCCGCCGGGAACTACTTCGAGAAGATGCTCGTCGGCTTCACCGACGCCAGGGCCGAGACCGGCCGGGCCGCCGACGGGGCCGCGAAGATCGCCGACGGGCTCGACACCTCCGAGGCCGGCGCGGGCCGGCTCGCCGACGGACTGGGCACGTCGCAGGACGGCGCCGGCCGGCTCGCCGACGGGCTGGACGCCTCCGCGACCGGGGCGGGCGGCCTCTCGGCCGGGCTGGACAAGAGCGCGAAGGGCGCCGACCAGCTCGCCGCCGGGCTTGGCGAGCTGCGTACCGGGGCGGTGCAGCTCGCCGACGGCACCGCCCGCGCGGCCACCCAGACCCGCGCCGTCGCCGACCGGGTCAACGGCGCGGCCGGCCGGATCGAGCCGGTGCTGCGGGACAACGCGAAGCGGATCGAGGAATCCGCCACGGCGATCGCCGAGGGGGCACAGTCGCTCGCCGACGGGCTCGACGCGCTGCCCCGGCGGGCACAGGAGGCCCGCACCCAGGCCGAGCAGGTCCGCGACCGCCTCGACGCGCTGGTCGCCGCGCACCCCGAGCTCGCCGACGACCCCAGCGTGGTGGCCGCGCGTACGGCCGCCAAGGCGGCGGTCGAGGCGGCCCGCGCGGTGGCCGGCACGCTGGACGGGGCCGACCTGAGCACCCTGCGCAACCGGATGATCCGCGTCGCCGCCACCGCCCGCGAGATCGCCGCCGCCGCGCCCCACCTGGCCGACGACGTCGCCGCCGCGAAGGCGAAGGTCGACGAGCTGGCCACCGGCCTGGGCACCCTCGCCCAGGGCAGCGCGAAGCTGCGCGACGGCCTCGGCACGGCGACCACCGGCGCCGACGAGCTGCGGGGCGGGCTGTTCCGGCTGGCCACCGGCGCCCGGGAACTCGACGGCGGGCTGCACCGGCTCAGCACCGGCGGGGAACAGCTCGCCGCCGGCCTGACCCGCCTGGAGGGCGGCGCGGGCGACCTAGCGGCCGGCCTGACCAGGCTGGGTGGCGGGGCCGGCGAGTTGGCCGGCGGCCTCGCCGAGGGGAAGGACCGGATCCCCGGGTACGCCGACGCGGAGGCGCGCGCCGCCGTCCTCGGCGACCCGGTCTCGCTGGACCGCACCGCCCGCAACCCCGCCGGCGCGTACGGGGTGGGCTTCGCCCCGTACTTCCTCGGGCTGGCCCTCTGGGTCGGCGCGATGATCACGTACATGCTGCTGCGGCCCGTCAACCGGCGGCACGTGATGTCCGGCGCACCCGCCTGGCGGGTGGCGCTGGCGGGCTGGCTGCCCGCCGCGGCGATCGGCCTGGCCCAGGCCGGGGTGCTCTTCACGGTGGTGACCCTGGCGCTCGACCTGGGACCGGCGCGCCCGGCCGCCACCCTCGGCCTGCTCGCGCTGGCCTCGCTCGCCTTCACCGCGATCGTGCAGTGGCTCGGCGCCCTGCTCGGCCCGGCCGGCCGGCTCGCCGCGCTGGCCCTGCTGATGCTCCAGCTCACCTCGTCCGGCGGCACCTACCCGGTGCAGACCTCGCCCGGGTTCTTCCAGGCGATCCACCCCTGGCTGCCGATGACCTACGTGGTCACGGCCCTGCGGCACACCGTCAACGGCGGGGCGGCCGGCCCGGTGGTGACCGGGGCGCTGGTGCTCGCCGGCTTCGGGGCGGCGGCGCTCGCGCTCACCGTCCTCGCCGCCCGTCGGGCGCGCCGGCTCACCCCGGCCACGCTGCACCCCGAACTGTCCATGTGAGGATGCTGGCGGGTCGGTAGCGCGGACGGGGAGGGCCAGTGACGGACGGACGGTCGCGGCGGCGGGAGGACACCCGCCAGCGCCTCTTCGAGGCGGCCGTGGAGCTCATCGCCGAACAGGGCTTCTCCGCCACCACCGTGGACGACATCGCGGCCCGCGCCGGGGTGGCCAAGGGGACCGTCTACTACAACTTCGAGTCGAAGACGGTGCTCTTCGAGGAGCTGCTCCGGCACGGGATCGGCCTGCTCACCGCCGAGTTCCGGGCCGCCGTGGCCGGGCTGCCGCCCCGCGAGGCGCTGGCGGCGCTGGTGCGCGCCGAGCTGGAGTACATCCGGCGGTACCGGGCCTTCGCCCAGCTCCTGCTCTCGGAGATGTGGCGGACGAACCGGGAGTGGCAGCAGACGCTGCGGCTGCTGCGCGGTGAGGCGATCGAGGTCGTCGCCGAGACGGTCCGGGCCGGGGCGGCCGCCGGTGACCTGCCTGCGGACCTCGACGTGCGGACCGCCTCGTCGGCCCTGTTCGGCGTCGGGCTCGTGGTGGCCGTGGACTGGCTGGTGTTCCAGCCGGACCGGTCGATCGAGGACGTCGAGGAGGCGCTGCTCGGCATCGTCCGGCGGGTCGCCCGGACCTGACCCGGCCACCCCGCGCGGTGCCGCCCGGCCACCCCGCGCGGTGCCGCCCGGCCACCCCGCGCGGTGCCGCCCGGCCACCCCGCCCGGTGCCGCCCGGCCGACCCGCCGGGGCGGCGGGCGGGCCGTAAATGCGTTGAAACGGACACCCCGACCGAGCAGGCTGGACGCCCCACCACCGCCGTCCGGAAAGGATCCTGATGCGTCTGCTCCGGGACCTGTGGGCCACCTCGCCCCGCCGCATGGCGGTCGTGACCTGCCTGATCGTGTTCGGCGCCGCCGGTCAGGCCGCCGCCGCCGCGCTGGCCGGTCCCGTCCTGGTGCACCGCGCCGCCGGGTTCTTCGCGCTGCTCGCGGCGGCGCTGGTCGTCGCCGTGCTCAGCGACCTCGTGGTCAGCCTGACGATGGCCGGGCTCACCGCCGACTGGTCCGCCGACGTGCGCCGCCGGCTGTGTCGGGTGGCGCTCGGGCAGGACCTGCCGACCCTGGAGACCACGCCGGTCGGCGAGCTGCTCGACCGCATCGACGGCGACGTCTACCAGGTCGCCGCCGCCGTGCGCAACCAGGGCGTACGGATCACCCAGGGGCTGACCGCCGGCCTGCTCTCGACGCTGGTCGCCCTCGCGGTCTGGTGGCCGGCCGGCGTCGGGATGCTGCTGCTCGCCGTGCTGCTCGCGGTCGGCCTGCGCAAGCCCACCGCCCGCATCGGCCCGGCCCGGATGGCGGAGGAGGAGGCGTGGTCCGACCTCGCCGCCGTCATGGAGGAGGCCGTCCACGGCCAGGACGACGTGCGCACCAGCCTGGCCCGGCCGTACGTGCTGCGCCTCTACGCCCGGCGGGCGGCCGAGGTGCTCGACCGGGGCGTGCGCGTGTGGCGGATGTCCGCCCGGGTCACCACCGTCGCGGCGGGCGCCAGCGTCACCGGGATCGCCGCCGTGGTGCTCGGCGGCGCGTGGGCGCTGACGGCCGGCCGGATCGACGGGGCCCGGCTCACCGCGGTCTGGCTGCTCGTGATCGGTTTCGGGATGACCGTCGAGCACGTCAGCCGGATGGTTCCCGAGCTCCAGTACGCCCTCGGCGCGTGGGGCCGGGTGCAGCTGCTGGCGAGTTCCCCGCAGGAGCCCGTGGGCGGGGCCGCCCCGACGGAGGGCGACCTGCGCATCCGTGGCCTCACCTTCCGCTACCCGGGCGAGGAGTCGGACGGCGGGCGCGGCCCCGCGCTGCGCGACGTCGACCTGACCTTCACCCGGGGCCGCTCGTACGCGCTGGTCGGCCGGACCGGCTCCGGCAAGTCCACCCTGGCCAAGGTGCTCACCCGAGCCGTCGACGTGCCGCCCGGGACCGTCTTCCTGGCCGACCGCGACCTGCGGGACCTCGACGTCGAGCAGTTGCGTCGGTGGATCGCCGTGGTGCCCCAGCGCACCGAGATCCTCGCCGGCACCCTCGTCGAGAACGTCGCGCTGTTCGAGCCGGAGCTGCGCGGGGCCGCCGCCCGGGCGCTGCACGAGCTGGGCCTGGCGGGCTGGATCGCCGAGCTGCCCGACGGCCTGGAGACCCGGCTCGGGGAGGGCGGGCACGTGCTCTCGGCCGGGCAGGAGCAACTGGTCGCCTTCGCCCGGATCCTGGTGCGGGACCCGCACGTGGTGATCCTCGACGAGGCCACCGCCCGCCTCGACCCGGTCACCGAGGCGCGGGTGCAGCAGGCCACCGAGCGGCTGCTGCGCGACCGGATCGGGATCGTCATCGCGCACCGCCTCTCGTCCGTGCGCCGCTGCGACGAGGTCGTGGTGATGGCCGACGGGGCGGTGGTCGAGGCCGGCCCGCTGCGGGAGTCGGAACGCTTCGCCGACCTGCTCGCCACCAGCCACGCCACCGCGTACGCGCACGCCGGGTCGGTGACCCGGTCCGGCGGCGTGGACCTGCTGACCGGCCCGTCCGAGCCGTGGCCGCCCACCGGCCCCGACGCGGTCGAGCCGCCGGCCGGCCCGGGTGGGGCCGAGCCGCCGGCCGGACGCGACGGCGACGTGGCAGTGGCCGGGCGGGACGGCGACGAGGCAGTGGCCGGACGCGACGGCGACGGGGCGTCGACCGGACGGGACGGCGGCGGGGCGCGGGGCGGCGACGGGGCGTCGGCGGCGCGCGACGGCGGGGCGTCCGCGGCGTCGGCGCCGCCCCGCGGGCTGCGGGGCCTGCGGGAGCTGCGCGAGGTCCTGCGGCTGTGCGTCAACGACCCCCGGTACGGGCTGGCCTCGCTGTCGCTCTTCGTGGTGCTCGTGATCCTGAGTCTGGACGGCCCGGTGCTGCCCTGGCTCTGGGCCGACGTGGTCGACGGCGTCGGCGAGCCCTGGCTGCCGGCGACGGGGATCGTCGCCGCCCTGCTGGTCACCGTGCCGGTGCACTGGTTCACCGGCTACCGCTTCCCCCAGTGGTGGGTCCGGCAGATGCTGCGGATCAGCCTGCGGCTGGTGCACGGGCAGACCGGGCCGCGCCGGGTCAGCGGGCACACCCCGGCCGAGGTGGTGGCCCAGGGCGGCGACACCGAGCGGGTGGTGCAGCTCGCCGACAACGCCAGCGACCAGGGCATCTCCCTCGTGCTGCTGGCCGCGATGACGGCCGTGACCGGCAGCGTGGTGCCGGGGCTGTTCTTCGCCGGGACGATGCTGGTGTCCGGGCTGGTCGCGACGCTGTTCGGGCCCCGGCTGGAACGCTCCGCCCGGGCCACCGTCGCGGCCCGCGCCGCGTTCGCCACCGCGCTGGTCTCCACGCTGTCGGCCGCCCGTACGGTGAAACTCGCCGGGGCCACCCGCCCGGTGCTGGCCCACCTGGCCGACCTCGACGTGGTCCGCAGCGACCGGCAGCGCCGGGAGATCGCGGTGCAGGTGTGGTCGCGGTCGACGCCGTCGATGGTCAGCGGCCTGCTGCCGATCGGCGCGTGGGCGCTGTACCTGGCGGGCGAGCTGTCGGCCGGCGCCACGCTCGTGGTGGTCGCCACCCTGGCCGCGGCCCGCTGGTTCGCCTGGACGACGGCCTCGCTGATCTCGCAGATCCCCTCCGCGCGGGTGTGGACGCGGCGGACCGTGGCGATGACCGGGGTGAAGGCGTGGTCGGCGGCGGTGCCGGACGTCGACCTGGGCGCGGGCACCGCTCCGGCGCCCGAGGTACCGCCCCGACGGCCGCTGCGCCGACTGGAGCTGACCCGCTTCGGCGTCCGCCACTCCGACGGGACGGTGGCCGTCCGCGACGTCGACCTGACGGTGGAACGCGGCCAGCTCGTGCTGGTCGTCGGGCCGGTCGGCGCGGGCAAGTCGTCGCTGCTGCGGGCGCTGGCCGGCATCGCGCCGCACACCGGCCTGCTGACCTGGAACGGCGAGCCGGTCACCGAGCCGGAGCTGTTCCTGCGCCCCAACCAGGTGGGCTACGTCGGCCAGCTGCCCCGGGTGCTCTCCGGCACGGTGGCCGACAACATCACCCTCGGCCACCAGGTGGACGCCGCCGCCGCCGTGTCGACCGCCCAGCTCGACCACGACCTGGCGGCGGCCGGGGGCGGGCTGGGGCTGCTGATCGGGCACAAGGGCACCCGGCTCAGCGGCGGGCAGTTGCAGCGCCTCGCGCTGGCCCGGGCGCTCGCGCCGCGTACCGAACTGCTGGTCGCCGACGACGTGTCCTCGGCGCTGGACGTCACCACGGAGCTGGCGCTCTGGCAGGCGCTGCGCGAGCACGGGGTGACCGTGGTGGGCTCGACCTCGAAGCGGGCGGCCCTGGTCCGGGCCGACCACGTCGTGGTCCTGCTCGCCGGCACGGTCGCCGCCCAGGGTCCCTGGCGCGACCTCGAATCCCACTGGTCCCACCTCGCCGGCTGACCCCCGGCTCCGGCGGTGGTCCCGGGGTCGGCGGTGGCACGACACCCGCCGACCCCGGGACCACCGCCACGGGGCTGGCGGGTCAGACGGCGCGCAGGTACTGGGCGGGCCAGGAGGCGGTCGCGCCGAGCTTGGCGGCGGCGCGGTGCGGCCAGTACGGGTCGCGCAGCAGCTCCCGCCCGAGCAGGACCAGGTCGGCGTCGCCGGACGCCACGATCTCCTCCGCCTGCTCCGGCTCGACGATCAGGCCGACCGCGCCGGTGGCCACGCCCGCGTCCCGGCGTACCCGGGCGGACAGCGGCACCTGGTAGCCCGGGCCGACGGGGACCGACGCGGTCGGCGAAGCGCCGCCCGAGGAGCAGTCGACCAGGTCGACACCGGCCCCGGCCAGCTCGCCGGCGAGCACCACGCTGTCCTCGACCGTCCAGCCGCCGGGCTCCCAGTCGGTCGCCGAGATCCGGGCCAGCACGGGCACGTCCTCGCCGACCGCCGCCCGGACCGCGCGGGCCACCGCCAGGGTCAGCCGCATCCGGTGGGACCGGTCCCCGCCCCACCCGTCCCGCCGGTGGTTGGTCAGCGGCGAGAGGAACTCGTGCAGCAGGTAGCCGTGCGCGGCGTGGATCTCCACGGCGGCGAATCCGGCGTCGACGGCCCGCTCGGCCGCCACCGCGAACGCCTCGACCACGCCGGCGATGCCGGCCTCGTCCAGCGCGGTGGGCACCCGGTAGTCGGGCACGAACGGCGCCGAGCCGGGGCCGACCGGCGTCCACCCGCCCTCCGCGTCGGGCACCCCGCCGCGCTGCGGCGCCCACGGCCGGTACGTCGACGCCTTGAACCCGGCGTGCGCGAGCTGCACCGCCGGCACGGCGCCGTGCGCCGCGACGAACGCGGTCACGGGCCGCCAGGCGTCGACGTGGGCGCCGGACCAGAGCCCGGTGTCCTGCGGGCTGATCCGCCCCTCGGGCAGCACGGCGGTGGCCTCGGTCATCACCAGGCCGACGCCGCCGGCGGCCCGGGCGCCCAGGTGCACCAGGTGCCAGTCGGTCGGCAGGCCGTCCGGGCCGGCGCTGTACTGGCACATCGGCGCCAGGGCGATCCGGTTGGGCAGGGTGGCCGCGCGCAGGCTCAGCGGCGTGAACAGGACACTCATGTCGTCATCCTCCGGGTGCCGGGGAGGACCCCTCGCGGGAGGGGCCCTCCCCGATCCATCAGGCCGGGACGGGGCTCAGGTCCTCCGGCCGGCGGGACGTGGCGTCGGCGTCGGCCGGGGCGAGCGGCGAGCGCCGGCCGGCCGAGTCGTACGCGGTCCGGTCCAGCGTGCCCTCGCGGGCCGCGACGATGGTGGGCACCAGCGCCTGGCCGGCCACGTTGGTGGCGGTGCGGATCATGTCGAGGATCGGGTCGATCGCCAGCAGCAGGCCGGCGCCGGCCAGCGGCAGGCCCAGCGTGCTCAGGGTCAGGGTGAGCATCACGATCGCGCCGGTCAGGCCGGCGGTGGCCGCCGAGCCGACCACCGAGACGAAGGCGATCAGCAGGTAGTCGGTCACGCCGAGGTCCACCCCGAAGACCTGCGCGACGAAGATCGCCGCGAGCGCCGGGTAGATCGCGGCGCAGCCGTCCATCTTCGTGGTGGCGCCGAACGGCACCGCGAACGAGGCGTACTCGCGGGGGACGCCGAGCCGCTCGACCGAGCGCTGCGTCACCGGCATCGTGCCCACCGAGGAGCGGGAGACGAAGGCCAGCTCGATCGCGGGCCAGGCGCCGGCGAAGAAGCGCAGCGGGTTGAGCCGCCCGGCCGCGACCAGCAGCAGCGGGTAGACCACGAACAGCACGATCGCGCAGCCGACGTAGACGGCCGTGGTGAACTTCGCGAGCGGCGCCACCAGGTCCCAGCCGTACGAGGCGACGGCGTTGCCGATCAGGCCGAGGGTGCCGATCGGGGCGAGCCGGATGACCCACCAGAGCGCCTTCTGGACGATCTCCAGCAGCGCCCGGTTGAGCGCCACGAACGGCTCCGCGGCCTCGCCGACCAGCAGCGCGGCGGCGCCGACGACGACGGCCAGGAAGACGATCTGGAGCACGTTGCCCTCGACGAACGCCCCGACCGGGTTGGTCGGCACGATGCCGGTGAGGAAGTCGGTCCAGGAGCCGGTCCGCTTCGGGGCGGCGGCGCCGGCGGTGTCCAGGGTCACGCCGCGGCCGGGGTCGGTGAGCAGACCGAGCCCGATGCCGACGCTCACCGCGATCAGCGCGGTGACGCCGAACCAGAGCAGCGTCTTCAGCGCGAGCCGGGCGGCGTTCGCCACCCCGCGCAGGCTGACGACGCTGACCACGATGGCGGTGAAGACCAGCGGCGGCACGGCCAGCTTGAGCAGCTGGACGAAGAGGCCGCCGACGGTGTCGAGGGTGCTGGTGAGCCAGCTCAGGTCGTTGGCGCGGGCGAGGAAGCCCAGCGCCACGCCGAGGACGAGGCCGAGCAGGATCTGCACGGAGAAGGGGATCTTGCGTAGGGCGGAAGCCATGAGATGTCCCAGGGTCTGGAGGTCGAACGGGGCAGCGTCAGGAGAGCGGCTGCGCCGGACAGATGCCGCTGGCCTGCAGTCGGAGGTCGACATACAGGCGCACGGTGAGGTGCCAGACGTTGGTCATCGCCCGCCGAGGTTAGCGCCCCGGTCGATCCGACGGAAGGATCGATTCCGGTGACGCTCCTTACAGAGGTGGGAGGGGGCGGACTCTTCCGCTCCGGGAGGCGTCACCGGGTGTCGTTGCTCGCACCCGCGCGCCGGAGGGCGACGGTGGTGGCGGTGGCGGCCGCCCAGAGGACGGCCACCAGGAGCAGCAGCCGCTCCAGCACCCCGACCAGGGCGCCCCGGCCGACCGCGAGCATCGCCAGCCCCACCGCACCGGCCAGCGGCAGGGCCGCCGCGGCCGCCCCGGCGGCCAGCCGGCGCAGCGCCCGGCCGGCCCCCGGGAGGAAGGCGATCGCGAGCATCGCGAGGACGACGGCGGCCACCGCGACGATGCTCGCCCCGCCGTGCACCAGGTCGGCCGCCGTGGCCCGCTCGTACGGCGGCAACGGACAGCCCTCGCTGCACGCCACGGCGCCGGAGACCAGCGTGCAGACGCTGCCGGCGGCGAGCAGCCCGGCCGCGACCCGCAACCGGGCGGGCAGCGCCGCCGCGAGCAGCAGCAGCGCCGCGGCGAGGGCGAAGACCCCGATCCGGTACGCCGGGGCGTAGGGGCTGTCGGTGACGCCCGCCTCGCTGACGTACCCGGTCAGGCCCGGCCCGGGACCGGCGACCACGGCGACGGTCACCGCGACCGTGCCGGCGGCGGCGCAGCCGGCGGCCGCCGACGCGGCGGCGGCCCGCAGCGGCGTGCCGGTCGGGCGGGGCGGGCGCGGCGGCGGCCCGCCCGGGGCGGCGGTCGGGCCGGCCCGGCGCCGCTCAGCCACGCCCGTGCGGCGTGGTCCAGCCGGAGGTGTCGGGGCCGAGCGGGACGATGCCCGTCGGGTTGATCGCCGCGTGGGTGCCGTAGTAGTGCCGCTTGATGTGGTCGAAGTCGACCGTCTCGCCGAAGCCGGGCGTCTGGAACAGGTCCCGCGCGTACGCCCAGAGCACCGGCAGCTCGGTCAGCTTGTGCCGGTTGCACTTGAAGTGCCCGTGGTAGGCCACGTCGAAGCGGACCAGGGTGGTGAACAGCCGCACGTCGGCCTCGGTGATCGCGTCGCCCATCAGGTAGCGCCGGCCCGCCAGCCGCTGCGACAGCGCGTCGAGCCGGGCGAAGAGCGCCGTGAACGCCTCCTCGTACGCGGCCTGGGAGGTGGCGAAGCCGCACCGGTAGACGCCGTTGTTGACGTCCCGGTGGATCTCCGCCATCAGCGCGTCCATCTCCGGGCGGAGTTCGACGGGGTAGAGGTCCGGCGCGCCCGGCGCGTGCAGGCTGCGCCACTCGGTGGAGAGGTCGAGGGTGAGCTGCGGGTAGTCGTTGGTGACCACCCGTCCGGTGCGCGTGTCGACCAGGGCCGGCACGGTGACCCGCCCGGTGTAGTCGGGATCGGTGGCCAGGTACGCCTCGGAGAGGAAGCCGATGCCGAGCACCGGGTCGAACCCGTCCGGGTCGAGGCCGAACCGCCAGCCCCGCTCGTCGCGGATCGGGTCGACGGTGCCGAGCGAGATCGCGTCCTGGAGGCCGAGCAGGTTCCGCACGATCCGCGCCCGGTGCGCCCACGGGCACGCCCGGCACCAGATCAGCCGGTAGCGGCCCGGCTCCAGCGGCCAGCGGCCCCGCGCGTCCGGCCCGCCGCCGGGCGGGGAGTCGGAGTCCGGCGTGACCCGGTCGGTGAACCGGTTGGGCTGGCGGACGAACGCGCCACCGCCACTGGTCTCTGCGCTGAACTGGGCCCGGGCCATGCCGTCAACCTATCCGCTGCGCGCGCGGATATCCTGGCGGCCGGGCGTCCCCGGCACCCGGATCCGCCCGCCCCGCCCCTTCCCACCCCCCGAAGGATCGCGCTGATGACCGTGGCATACCTGGTGGCCGGTGTCCGCACCCCGATCGGCCGCTACGGCGGCGCCCTCGCCGGCGTACGCCCCGACGACCTGGCCGCGCACGTGATCCGCGAACTGGTCGCCCGGCACCCGTCCGTGGACTGGGCGCGGGTGGACGACGTCGTCCTGGGCTGCGCCAACCAGGCCGGCGAGGACAACCGCAACGTGGCCCGGATGGCGGCGCTGCTCGGCGGGCTGCCCGAGGAGGTGCCCGGCAGCACGGTCAACCGGCTCTGCGGCTCGGGCCTGGACGCCCTGGCCACGGCCGCCCGGTCCGTCGTGGCCGGCGAGGCCGACCTCGTCGTGGCCGGCGGGGTGGAGAGCATGAGCCGCGCGCCGTTCGTGATGCCCAAGGCGACGAGCGCGTTCTCCCGCGCCGCCGAGGTCTACGACACCACCATCGGCTGGCGGCTGGTCAACCCGCTGATGAAGAAGCAGTGGGGCATCGACTCCATGCCGGAGACCGCGGAGAACGTCGCCGCCGAGTACGGCGTCGCCCGCGCCGAGCAGGACGAGTTCGCGTACCGGTCGCAGCAGCGGGCCGCGAAGGCGCAGGCCGACGGCCGGTTCGCCGAGGAGATCGTGCCGGTGACCGTGCCGGCGGGGCGGCGCGAGACGAAGCTCGTCGAGGTCGACGAGCACCCCCGGGAGACCTCGCTGGAGAAGCTCGCCGCGCTGCCCACCCCGTTCCGGGAGGGCGGCACGGTGACCGCCGGCAACTCCTCGGGCGTCAACGACGGCGCGGTGGCGCTGCTGGTCGCCTCGGAGGCGGCGGTGGCGCGCTACGGCCTCACCCCGCTGGCCCGGGTCGCGGGCGCCGCCGCGGCGGGCGTGCCGCCCCGGGTGATGGGCGTCGGGCCGGTGCCGGCCACCCGGAAGCTGCTCGACCGGCTCGGGGTCGGCCTCGACACCGTCGACGTGATCGAGCTGAACGAGGCGTTCGCGGCGCAGTCCGTCGCGGTGCTGCGCGAGCTGGGCCTGCCCGTCGACGCCGAGCACGTGAACCCGAACGGCGGGGCGATCGCGCTCGGCCACCCGCTCGGCGCGAGCGGTGCCCGGCTGGCGCTGACCGCCGCGCTGGAGCTGCGCCGGCGCGGCGGCCGGCGAGCGCTGGCCACCATGTGCGTCGGCGTCGGGCAGGGCATCTCGCTGCTGCTGGAGTCCGCCGGCTGATCCGCCCGCCGGCCGAGGCACGCCGGCCGGGGCCGGCCCGCGCACCCGCCGGCGCGCCTCGGTCCGCCCCTCGGCGTCGGGGTCGCCCGTCGCCCCCGGTGCGACGGCGGGGGAGCGGGTCTCGCGGACGCCCGGTTTCGCGCTGGGTGTCCGCTCCGTGACGCACGCCGGAAGTGCCGACGAAGTGGGTCTCGGGATCTCCCGGAGTCGCCAGCGGGCGGCCTAGAGTGGTGAGCACCACACGATCCGCGGGTCGGCCGGTCGCCTCGTCCGCGTGCTCCGCACGTGCCCCGGCGCCGGTTCCCTCCCGCACCGCGGCGACGACATGGGGTGCAGCAAGTGCAGATGCCGGACGGACTTCCCGCCGAGATCGACCTCTCCCGGCCGAGCGCGGCCCGGGTCTACGACTACTTCCTCGGCGGGGCGCACAACTTCGAGATCGACCGGCAGCTCGCCGAGCAGATCGCCGGCATGACCCCCAACCTGGCGGCCACCATGCGCGCCGGCCGCGAGTTCCTGCGCCGGGCCGTCCGGGTGCTGCTCGACGCCGGCATCGACCAGTTCCTCGACATCGGCTCCGGCATCCCGACCGTGGGCAACGTGCACGAGGTCGCCCAGACGGCCAACCCGAAGGCCCGGGTGGTCTACGTCGACATCGACCCGGTGGCGGTGGCGCACAGCCGCGAGCTGCTCGCCGGCAACGAGCTGACCGGGGTGATCCACGCCGACCTGCGGGAGCCGGAGCGGATCCTGGCCGAGGCCCGCGACCTGGGGCTGCTCGACTTCAGCCGGCCGCTGGGCATCCTGCTCGCCGGGGTGGTGCACTTCGTTCCGGAGGCCGACCGCCCCGGCGACGTCCTCGCCACCCTGCGGGCGGCCGCCGCCCCGGGCAGCCACCTGGTCATCTCGCACTCCACCTTCGAGGACCAGCCGCAGGAGATGCTCGACGCGCAGCGCCTCTCGGCGCGCACCGACACCGAGATCACGCTGCGCTCCCGGGCCGAGATCACCAGCTTCTTCGGCGACTGGACGCTCCTGGAGCCGGGCGTGGTGCACATGCCGCTGTGGCGCCCGGATTCGCCGTCCGACGTGGACGACCACCCGGAGCGCTTCGGCGCCTTCGGCGGCGTCGCCCGGCACGACCGGCCCACCGGCTGAGTTCATGGCCGCCGTCCCGGAGCCCGGCGGCGACGACCTCAGCCGGTCGGGGGCGTCGCGGTACGCGGCCGACTGGTCCCGGACGGTGCGCCGGCTCGGCTTCGTGCCGCTCAGCGCGGCCGAAACCGAGCGGCTGCTGCACCTGCACACCGTCCGGCTGGCTCAGGCCGCGCTCGCCGAGCCCTTCTCGGCCCTGCCCGGCGAGGAGGTCGGGCGCGCGCTGGTCGAGGAACACCTCACCGAGCCGCGGGTGCTCGACTGGTCGGTGCACGCCCTCGGCGAGCGCTTCCTCGCCGAGGTGCTGCCCGCCCGGGCACACGACGACGACGCGGCGCGGCGCGTGGCGGCGTTGCAGGGCGCACTGGCCGCCGGGTTCGCCCGCGCCCTGCGCGACCGCACCTTCGCGCAGCAGGAGCGGATCGCCCGCTCCGCCTGGCAGGCGCGGGACGAGGTCGAGCAGGCGCTGCGCGACAGCGAGGCCCGGTTCCGGGCGGTCTTCGTCGGCGCGGCCACGGGCATCGGCATCGCCGGCGTCGACGGCCAGATCATCGACGCCAACCAGGCGTTCGCCGACATGCTCGGCTACTCCATCGCGGAGCTGCGGCAGATCAACGTGGCGTCGCTGTTCCACCCGGACGACGCGGCCGGGATGTGGGAGCTCTACCAGGAGCTGATCGAGGGCAAGCACGACAGCGCCCGGGTCGAGAAGCGCTACTACCGCAAGGACGGCAGCGTGGTCTGGACCGACCTGTCGGTCTCGCTGATCCGGCACGACGACGGCCGGCCCCGGTTCACCGTCGCGATGATCGAGGACATCACCGAGCGGTACGAACTCCAGCAGCGGCTCCGCTTCCAGGCGCTGCACGACCCGCTCACCGGCCTGCCCAACCGGACGCTGTTCTTCGAGACGCTGAGCCGGGTCTTCGACCTCGCCGGCGCGGCGCACCGGGTCGGGGTCTGCTTCCTCGACCTCGACGGCTTCAAGGCGGTCAACGACAGCCTCGGCCACGACCTCGGCGACCGGCTCCTCGTGGTGATCGCCCGGCGGCTCGCCGAGTGCGTCGCCGGGCGCGGGCACCTGGTCGCGCGGATGGGCGGGGACGAGTTCGTCATCCTGGTCGACGACGGCACCGGCATCGACGACGCGGTGGCCGTCGCCGAGGCGGCGCTGGCCGCGGTCTCCGCCCCGGTCCGCATCGGCGAGCACCAGCTCGCGGTGTCGGCGAGCATCGGCATCGTCGAGTGCCCCGTCGGCGGGACGACCGCGTCGGAGCTGATGAAGGCCGCCGACACCACGCTCTACTGGGCCAAGGCGGAGGGCCGCGGCAGGTGGGCGGTCTACGACCCGGAGCGCGGCGCCCGGGACATCGCCCGTTCCGCGCTGGCCGCCGGGCTGCCGGCGGCCCTCGACCGGGGCGAGTTCGTGCTGCACTACCAGCCGATCGTGTCCCTGCTGGAGGGCTCGATGCTGGCCGTGGAGGCCCTGGTCCGCTGGCAGCACCCGGAGCTGGGGCTGATCGGGCCGGACCGGTTCATCGGGCTGGCCGAGGAGACCGGCCTGATCGTGCGGCTCGGCGAGTGGGTGCTGCGGCAGGCCTGCCGGGACGCGGAGGCGTGGCGGCGGGAGTTCCCCGAGGCGCGGCTGGTGGTCAGCGTCAACCTGGCCGCCCGGCAGGCCGACGACCCCGGGATCGTGGCGACCGTCGCGGACGTGCTGGCCGCCACCGGGCTCCCGGCGGACCTGCTGCAACTGGAGCTGACCGAGAGCGCGGTGATGGGCACCGCCGGGGAGCCGCTGCGGTCGCTGCACCGCCTGGCCGCGCTGGGCGTACGGCTGGCGATCGACGACTTCGGCACCGGCTACTCCAACCTGGCCTACCTGCGCCGGCTGCCGATCCACTGCCTGAAGTTGGCCGGGCCCTTCGTGGAGGGGATCCGGGGCGACGGCCCCGAGGAGACCGCCGACCATCGGGACGAGCGGATCGTGGACGCGCTGGTCCGGCTGGCGCACGCGCTGGAGTTGTGGGTCACGGCGGAGGCGGTGGAGACCGGGGTGCAAGCGGAGCGGCTGCGGGCGTTGCGCTGCGACACCGGGCAGGGGCGGTTCTTCGGCCCGCCGGCCCCGGCGGCGGAGATCACCGACCGGTTGCGCGGGCGGGGGGCGGCGGCATGAGCCTGACGGACACCGAGGCGGCGGTCGCCGTGCTCGCCGGGCTGGCCATCCTCGCCGGCCTGGCCGGCGTGGTGGTGCCCGGCCTGCCGGCGCTGCCGCTGTGCTGGGGCGGGGTGCTGGTCTGGGCGTTGTTCGGCGGCGCGGGGGCCGGGCGGTGGGCGGTGCTCGCCGCCGCCACCGTGGTCGCGGCCGGCGGCACCGTCGTGAAGTACGCCTGGCCGGGCCGCAACCTCAGACGCACCGGGGTGCCCGCCTCGTCGCTGCTCGCCGGCGGGCTGCTGGGGCTGGTCGGCTTCTTCGTCGTCCCCGTGGTCGGGCTGGTGCTCGGCTTCGTCGGCGGGGTGTGGGCGGCGGAGCGGCTGCGGCTGGGCGACTCCCGGCTGGCCTGGCCGGCGACGAAGCAGGCGGTGGCGGCGGCCGGCCTGTCGATGCTCGTCGAGTTCCTCGCCGGTCTGCTCGTCGCGGCGCTCTGGGTGGTCGGCCTCCTGGCGGCCTGACGCGGTGGTGGGGCGGCGGCGCGGGGCGGGCGTCGGATACGGCGCAGCGCCGTACGGGTGAGAGAGAGGTGACGTGCCCCGCGCCGCCGCGGTGCCGTGGCGGTCCGAGCGCCCGGCGGTGGCCCGTCGCGATCGGGCCTGGTCACGGGCTCAAGCATGCGGCGCAGCCGCCCCCCGCGGCAACGCAATTTGCCCCGCACCGGGCCCCCGACGCCCTCCGGACGCGCCGGTCCCACCGCTGCGGCAGCTCGACAGCGCCGTGCGGCCGCGCCCGGCGGCTGCCCGCCCGGCTGCGCCCGGCGGCTGCCCGCCCGGCCGTGCCCGGCGGCTGCCCGCCCGGCCGTGCCCGGCGGCTGCCCGTGCGGCCGTGCTCGGCGGCTGCCCGCCCGCCCGTGCCCGGCGGCTTCCGCGCGTGGCGGGTTCCGTGCGGTTGTCGGAGGTCGGCGCGGGGCATTGACGGTGGTCAGGTTAGCCAGTAGACCTTGGTGATGGAGGCCCGCCGATGAGGAAAGCTCCGCTCACGTTGGAACGACTGCGGGTCGCCGTCGCCGAGGGCGAGATCGACACCGTGGTGCTCGCCCTGGTGGACATGCAGGGCCGGTTGCAGGGCAAGCGGTTCCACGCGCCCTACTTCCTCGACCAGGTCGTCGCGCACGGCAGCGAGGGGTGCGACTACCTGCTCGCCGTCGACGTCGACATGAACACCGTCGACGGCTACGCGATGTCGAGCTGGGAACGCGGCTACGGCGACCTCGTCATGACGCCGGACTTCGACACGCTGCGCCGGGTGCCCTGGCAGCCGGGCAGCGCGCTGCTCCTGGCCGACCTGGCCTGGCCGGACGGTTCGCCGGTGGTGGCCTCACCCCGGCAGATCCTGCGCCGTCAGCTCGACCGGCTCGCGGCGCACGGGCTGACCGCGTACGCCGGCACCGAGCTGGAGTTCGTGCTGTTCCGCGACTCCTACGAGGACGCCTGGCGGCGCGGCTACCGGGACCTGACCCCGGCCAACCAGTACAACGTGGACTACTCCCTGCTCGGCACCGCCCGGGTGGAGCCGCTGCTGCGCCGCATCCGCCGGGAGATGGCCGGGGCGGGGCTGACCCCGGAGAGCGCGAAGGGCGAGTGCAACCTGGGCCAGCACGAGATCGCCTTCCGCTACGACGAGGCGGTGGCGTGCGCCGACCACCACGTGATCTACAAGAACGGGGCGAAGGAGATCGCGGCCCAGGAGGGCATGTCGATCACCTTCATGGCCAAGCCGAACACGCGGGAGGGCAACTCCTGCCACATCCACTTCTCGCTGCGCGACGCCGACGGCCGGTCGGCGATGCTCGGCGACGGGCCGGCACACCTGTCGGTGACGGGGCAGCGGGTGCTGGCCGGGCTGCTGGCGACGATGCGCGAGTTCAGCCTGATGTTCGCCCCGAACGTCAACTCCTACAAGCGCTACCAGCCCGGCTCGTTCGCCCCGACCGCGCTGCGCTGGGGCACCGACAACCGCACCTGCGCCCTGCGCCTGGTCGGGCACGGGCAGGGCATGCGGGTGGAGAACCGGGTCCCGGGGGCGGACGTGAACCCGTACCTGGCCATCGCGGCGCTGGTCGCCGGGGCGGTGCACGGCATCGAACACGGGCTGGAGCTGGGCGAGGAGTGCGCCGGCAACGCGTACGACGACCCGCGGGCCGAGCGGGTCCCGGGCACGCTGCGCGACGCCCTCGGCCTGTGGGAGTCCTCGGCGCTGGCCGGGGAGGCGTTCGGCGACGAGGTGGTGGCGCACTACGCCAACCAGGCGCGGGTCGAGCTGGCCGCCTTCGACGCGGCCGTGACGGACTGGGAGCTGTTCCGCGGCTTCGAGCGCCTCTGACCGGACGGCGGCGCAGCCGCGCCGACGGAGGACGCGGGCGGGCCGGGGCGGGGTCGTGACGAGGAGGGGCGCGGGGGCGCGACGAGGAGGGCGCGGACCGTGGCGGGGGAGGAGCCGGGCGTGACGAGGGAAGGGGCGGGGTCGTGACGGACGTGCTGAACCCGGCCACCGGGGAGCGGGTGGCGACCGTGGCGGCGACCACGGTCGAGGAGGCGGACGCGGCGATCGGCCGGGCCGCCGTCGCGTACGAGGGGTGGCGGCGGGTGGCGCCGGGGGACCGGGCGCGGCTGCTGCGCCGGTTCGCCGCGGCGGTGGACGCCCACCTGGCGGAGCTGGCCGGGCTGGAGGTGCGCAACTCCGGGCACACCGTCGGCAACGCGCGGTGGGAGGCGGGCAACGTCCGGGACGTCCTCGACTACTACGCGGGCGCCCCGGAGCGGCTGACGGGGCACCAGATCCCGGTGCCGGGCGGGCTCGACGTGACGTTCCACGAGCCGCTCGGCGTGGTCGGGGTGATCGTGCCGTGGAACTTCCCGATGCCGATCGCCGCGTGGGGGTTCGCCCCGGCGCTCGCGGCCGGCAACACCGTGGTGCTCAAGCCGGCCGAGCTGACCCCGCTGACCGCGCTGCGCCTGGCCGAGCTGGCCCGCGAGGCGGGGCTGCCCGACGGCGTGTTCACCGTGTTGCCGGGCGCCGGCTCGGTGGTGGGGGAGCGGTTCGTCACCCATCCCGCCGTCCGCAAGGTCTGCTTCACCGGCTCCACCGAGGTCGGCACCCGGATCATGGCCGGGTGCGCCGCCCAGGTGAAGCGGCTGACGCTGGAGCTGGGCGGCAAGAGCGCCAACCTGGTCTTCGCCGACGCCGACCTGGAGCGGGCGGCGGCCACCGCGCCGTACGCCGTCTTCGACAACGCGGGGCAGGACTGCTGCGCGCGGTCCCGGATCCTGGTGCAGCGGCCGGCGTACGACCGCTTCCTGGAGCTGCTCGAGCCGGCGGTGCGCGCGCTCCGGGTGGAGGACCCGGCCCGGGAGACCGCCGAGATGGGCCCGCTCATCTCCGCCGACCGGCGGGACCGGGTGGCCGGGTACGTCGACGGGGCGCGGGTCGCCTTCACCGGCTCGCGCCCCGACGGCCCCGGCTTCTGGCACGCCCCGACGGTGCTGCTCGCCGACTCCCCGGCGGACCGGCACTGGCGGGAGGAGATCTTCGGCCCGGTCGTCTCGGTGCTCCCGTTCGACGACGAGGCCGACGCGGTGCGGCTCGCCAACGACACCGAGTACGGCCTCTCCGGCTCCGTCTGGACCCGGGACGTGGGGCGTGCCGTCCGGGTGGCGCGCGCGGTGGAGTCCGGCAACCTGAGCGTCAACTCGCACTCGTCCGTGCGCTACTGGACGCCCTTCGGCGGGATGAAGCGCTCCGGGCTGGGCCGCGAGCTGGGCCCGGACGCGCTGCACTCGTTCACCGACGTCAAGAACGTGTTCATCGCAACGGAGGAGTGAGGCGCGTGCGGGGTCGTCTTCAGGACCGGGTGGCCGTGGTCACCGGGGCGGGCAGCGGGATCGGGCTGGCCACCGTGCGGCGGTTCGCCGCCGAGGGGGCGCGGGTGGTCTGCGTGGACATCGACCCGGAGGCCGGCGGCCGGGCCGCCGAGGAGGTCGGCGGCGAGTTCGTCGCGGCCGACGTCGCCGACGAGGCGGCCGTGCGGGACCTCTTCGACGGGGTGGCCGAGCGGCACGGGCGCATCGACGTGGCGTTCAACAACGCCGGCATCTCCCCGCCGGAGGACGACTCCATCCTGGCCACGGGGCTGGACGCGTGGGAGCGGGTGCTGCGGGTCAACACGACGAGCGTCTACCTCTGCTGCAGGTACGTCATCCCGCACATGCGCCGGCAGGGCCGGGGCTCGATCATCAACACGGCCTCGTTCGTGGCCCTGATGGGGGCGGCCACCTCGCAGATCGCGTACACGGCGAGCAAGGGCGGGGTGCTGGCGATGACCCGGGAGCTGGGCGTGCAGTTCGCCCGGGAGGGCATCCGGGTCAACGCGCTCTGCCCCGGCCCGGTCGCCACCCCGCTGCTGCTGGAGCTCTTCGCCGCCGACCCGGAGCGGGCGCAGCGCCGGCTGGTGCACGTGCCGATGGGGCGGTTCGGCCGGCCGGAGGAGATCGCGGCGGCGGTGGCCTTCCTCGCCAGCGACGACGCCTCCTTCATGACGGCGGCGCAGTTCGTGGTCGACGGCGGCATCACGGGCGCGTACGTCACCCCGTTGTGAGGCCGTCCCCTCCGCTGTGGAGGGGTGGTGTAGCCGATATCACAGAGGATGTGACGGATGGCCCTGGCGGGCCCTGGGTAGTCCCGTCAATGGGACCGAACGCGCTGTCGCCCGGGGTTTCGGGCGGCAGTCCCGGTCGGGTCCGTCCGCCGGCGACGGTGCTGTCGGGCGGCCGACGGTCGGATGCGGCGGACGTAACCAGCGCGGCACGCGCGGAATGCGTTACGTTGCTGGTCCGTCGGGGTACAGAGCGGGGCACGGCCGGATGGATCATCGGGTCGGTGTGGGGGATGGCCGGAGCGGGAGGCTGCATGGGCTCGGCCCAGGGGGGCGCGGACGAGGGATGCCCGTCCCATGGCGTCCGGGACGTGGAGCTTCCCCCGCTGCTCGCCGCGGCCTTCGCCGCCGGCGGTGAGATGGGCGAGCGGATGCGCGCGTTCGACTGGGGCGCCACCTCGCTGGGCAGCCCGGACCGCTGGCCCTCGGCGCTCTGCGCGGCGGTCGGCATGATGCTCGCCTCCAGCGCCCAGATCGTCATGTTCTGGGGCGAGGACGAGCTCGCCTTCTACAACGACGCCTACCGGCCGACCATCGGCGGCAAGCACCCGGACGCGTTGGGCCGGCCGGCCCGCGAGCACTGGGTGGAGACGTGGGACGTGCTGGGTCCGCTGCTGGAGGGCGTCCGGCGCGACGGCCGGTCCTACCGCGCCGAGAACCACCCCTTCCCGCTCGACCGGCACGGCTTCCTGGAGGAGACGTACTTCGACGTCTCGTACGACCCGATCCTGGGTGCCGACGGCACCGTCGACGGCATCTACTGCATCGTCAACGAGACCACCGGCCGGGTGCTCGGGGAGCGCCGGCTGCGGCTGCTGGCCGAGCTGGGCAGCGAACTGACCGATGTGGGCAGCACCGCGGAGCTCGGCCGGGCCGCCGCCGCGGTGCTCGACCGCCACCGGTCCGACGTGCCGTTCGCCCTGGTCTACCTGCCCGGCGAGGACGGCGCCCCCGCCCTGGCCGGATGCGCCGGCGTCGACGCCGCCGGCGCGCCCTCCCCGGAGCGCCTCGCCGAGGTCGTCGCCGGCGGCGCCACCACCGTCGCCGTGGCCGACCTGCTCGGCCACGTCCCGGCCGACGCGGCCGAGCGCGCGCTGGTGCTGCCGGTCACCGCCGCCAACGAGACCGTCGGGACGCTGGTCGCCGGCGTCGCCCGCCGGCTGTCGCCCACCGACGAGTACCGCGACTTCTTCGACCTGGTCGCCGCGCAGATCTCCCGGGCCGTCGGCACGCAGCGGGCGTACGAGCAGGAGCGTGCCCGGGCCGCCGAGCTGGCGGCCCTCGACCGGGCCAAGACCAGCTTCTTCGCCAACATCAGCCACGAGTTCCGCACCCCGCTGACCCTGGTGCTCGGCCCGCTGGAGGACCTGCTCGCCGATCCGGCGCTGCCCGCGGCGTACACCGACCGGCTCACCGCCATGCACCGCAACGCGCTGCGGCTGCTCAAGCTGGTCAACACGGTGCTCGACTTCTCCCGGCTGGAGTCCGGCCGGCTGGCCGCCCGCTACCAGCCCACCGACCTGGCCGACTACACCGCCCGCCTGGCCAGCACGTTCCGCTCGACGACCGAGCGGGCCGGGCTGCGCCTGGTGGTCGACTGTCCGCCGCTGCCGGCGCCGGTCTTCGTCGACCGGGACATGTGGGAGAAGATCGTCCTCAACCTGGTCTCCAACGCGGTGAAGTTCACCTTCGACGGCGAGATCCGGGTGCGCGTCCGCGCGGTCGACGGCACCGCCCGCCTGGAGGTCTCCGACACCGGCGTCGGCATCGTGCCCGAGGAGCTGCCGCAGGTCTTCGAGCGCTTCCACCGGGTCCCCGGGGTGCGCTCGCGCACCCACGAGGGCACCGGGATCGGGCTGGCGCTGGTCCGCGAGCTGGTCGAGATGCACGGCGGCGAGGTGGCCGCCAGCAGCCGCGTCGACGAGGGCAGCACCTTCACGGCGACCGTCCCGTTCGGCGCCGGGCACCTGCCGGCCGAACGCGTCGCCGACGCCGGGCCGCCGGTGCGGGTCGAGCCGGCGCAGGCCGACCTCTACGTCGCGGAGA
Source organism: Micromonospora sp. NPDC004336 (assembly GCF_053602615.1). Lineage (NCBI taxonomy): Bacteria > Bacillati > Actinomycetota > Actinomycetes > Micromonosporales > Micromonosporaceae > Micromonospora > Micromonospora sp. NPDC004336. The sequence goes on along the minus strand of NZ_JBSGDY010000003.1, from coordinate 17,192 downwards.
CCGCGCTCTGGGCCGACGCCGTCGGCGAGGGCGCGACGCGGGTCGCCGGCTCCGGCGCCGCCGGCCGGATCCTGGTCGCCGACGACAACGCCGACCTGCGCGAGCACGTCACCCGGCTGCTCGCCCCGTCGTGGGAGGTGGTCGCGGTCACCGACGGCGTGGAGGCGCTGCGGCGGGCCGTCGACGGCTCGTTCGACCTGGTGCTGACCGACGTGATGATGCCCCGGCTGGACGGCTTCGGGCTGGTGGCCGCGCTGCGGGCGGACCCGCGTACCCGGCACGTGCCGGTCGTGCTGCTCTCCGCCCGCGCCGGCTCGGCCGAGGCGGTCGCCGGGCTCTCGGTCGGCGCCGACGACTACCTCACGAAGCCCTTCTCCGGGCAGGAGCTGATCGCCCGGGTCCGCGCCAACGTCGAGCTGGGTCAGCTCCGTGGCCAGATCATCCGGGGGCTGCGGGGGCTGGCCGACGCCGCGGTGGCGGTCAACACCGCCCGCTCCACGGCGGACGTGCTCCAGGTCGCCGCGCGGCACGCGCTGGGCCTGGCCGAGGCCGCCCGGGTGGTGGTCTCGGCGACCGGGATGCGCTTCGAGGCCGACGGCGGCGGGCTCGCCTCCATCGAGCCGTCCTTCGTGCTGCCGCTGACCGGCACCGCCGGCGAGCAGCTCGGCGAGCTGCGCGTCTGGCGTCCCGACGGCGACGGCGGCGAGACCGACGAGGCCGCGCTCACGCAGCTCGCCCGGCTGGTCGGGGTGCGGCTGGAGAACGCGCAGCTCTACGAGGCCGAGCACCGCATCGCCACGACGCTCCAGCACAGCCTGCTGCCCAGGTCGCTGCCGCAGCTGCCGGGCGCCGTGGTCGCCGGCCGCTACCTGCCCGGCAGCGCCGACGTGGAGGTCGGCGGCGACTGGTACGACGTCATCGCGCTGGGCGACGACGAGCTGGTGCTCGCCATCGGCGACGTGGTGGGCAAGGGCGTCCGCGCGGCGGCGGCGATGGGGCAGCTCCGCAACGCGCTGCGGGCGTACGTGCTGGAGGGCTTCGACCCCGGCGAGTCGCTGACCCGCCTCAACCGGCTGGTCGGCACGACGGAGGGCCGCTCCTTCGCCACCGTGGTCTGCCTCTGGTTCAGCCCCCGCACCGGCCGGCTGCGCTACGCGAGCGCCGGTCATCCCTCGCCCCTACTGATCCGGGGAGACGACGTGGTGTTCCTGCACGACCGGGCGCTCGGGCCGCCCGTCGGGGCCATCCCCGAGACGTCCTACCGGACGGTGGAGGGGGAGTTGGCCCCGGGCAGCCGGCTGCTGCTCTACACCGACGGCCTGATCGAGGACCGTCAGCTCGGCATCGACGCCGCGCTGACCCGGCTCCGGCGCGACGCGGCGACGCCCGGCCAGCACGTGGCCGACCTCGTCGACGCCGTCGTGGCGGGGGTCGCCGGGCGGCCGCTGCGCGACGACGTCGCGGTGCTCGCTTTGGAGGCGGCGGAGCTGAACCGGTTCGCGCTGCGGCTGCCCGCCGACCCGACGCGGCTCAGCGTGCTGCGCAAGCGCCTGGAGGGCTTCCTCGTCGCGCACTCGGTCAACGAGACCGACCTGTTCGACCTGACCGTCGCGATCTCCGAGGCGGCGGCCAACGCCATCGAACACCCCGTCGACCCGGCGGAGCCGACGATCGGTGTCGAGGTGACGATCGAGGACCGCACGGTGGTGGCGACGGTGCGCGACAGCGGCCGGTGGCGCGAGCCGACCGGGTCGGGCTTCCGTGGGCGCGGGCTGTCCCTGATCGAGGCGTTGGGAGAACTGTCTGTCACGCGTACCGCCGAGGGGACGGAGGTGACGCTGCGCCGGCGGCTGGAGGGCTGAGCGCGCGCCCGACGGCGGCCGGTCAGGCCGGGTGGAGCCAGGCCTGGTCGCCCAGGCCGGAGATGTCCAGCACCCGGCGGACCTGCCGCGACGGCAGCACGGCGAGCGCGGCCGGGAACTGCTGGGCCAGGCGGACCACGGCGTGGATGGCCGCCGAGTCGAAGAAGGTGACCGCGCGCAGGTCGAGCGTCACGCGCTCGGCCGGCTCCCGCAGCACCGTCTGGATCATCGTGTCGGCGGTCGCCATGTCGACCTCGCCGGTCACCACGACACGGACGTGACCACCGTCGACCTCCGCGCTGGCGGAGAAGACGGGAGGCGCGGCGTCCCCTTGATCCACGCAGCCACAATGGCACAGCGGTCGCGGTGCGGCAACAACCGGGACGGGCGGGCGGTGGCGGGGGTCACCCGCCCCCGCGGCGATAGGCTTGGAAGCATGACCGTCCGTGCGCCGCTGACCCCAGGCACGCTCTCCCCGCTGCGGGCCGTGCCCGCCCACATCGTCCGCCCGGAGTACGTGGGCAAGAAGCGTCCGCAGGAGTGGCGCGGCTCGCACGTGCAGACCCCGGAGACCATCGAGAAGATGCGGATCGCCGGTCGGCTCGCCGCGCAGGCCACCCAGCTCGCCGGTGAGCACTGCAAGCCGGGCGTGACCACCGACGAGATCGACCGGGTCGTGCACGAGTTCCTCTGCGACCACGGCGCCTACCCGTCGACGCTGGGCTACAAGGGCTTCCCCAAGTCATGCTGCACCAGCCTCAACGAGGTGATCTGCCACGGCATCCCCGACTCCACGGTGCTCCAGGACGGCGACATCATCAACGTCGACGTCACCGCGTACATCAACGGGGTGCACGGCGACACGGACGCCACCTTCTGCGTCGGTGAGGTCGGCGAGGAGGCCCGGCTGCTGGTCGAGCGGACCCACGAGGCGATGATGCGCGGCATCCGCGCGGTCGCCCCGGGCCGCCAGATCAACGTCGTCGGCCGGGTCATCGAGTCGTACGCGAAGCGCTTCGGCTACGGCGTGGTGCGCGACTTCACCGGGCACGGCATCGGCGAGTCCTTCCACAGCGGGCTCTACGTGCCGCACTACGACAGCCCGCGCCCGACCGACGTGATGGAGCCGGGGATGACGTTCACGATCGAGCCGATGATCACCCTCGGCACCCACCAGTACGACATGTGGGACGACGGCTGGACGGTGGTCACCAAGGACCGCCGGTGGACGGCCCAGTTCGAGCACACGATCGTGGTGACCGAGGACGGCCACGAGATCCTCACCCTGCCGTGACCGACACCCCGGCCGCGCTGCGCGAGGCACACCACGCGGACGTCTCCGGCGGCTGGCTGCGGCCCGCCGTCTTCGGCGCGATGGACGGCCTGGTCACCAACATCGCCCTGATCGCGGGCGTCGGCGGCGGCGGGGTGTCGCCCCGCAGCATCGTGCTCACCGGCACCGCCGGCCTGGTGGCCGGGGCCATCTCGATGGGGCTGGGGGAGTACACGAGCGTCCGCTCGGCCAACGAGCAGGTCGCGGCGGAGGTGGCAAAGGAGCGCCGCGAGTTGGAGCGGCACCCCGAGGCCGAGGCGCGCGAGCTGGCCCAGGCGTGGGTCGCCCGGGGCCTGCCGCACGACCTCGCCATGCAGGTCGCCGAGGCCGTGCGGCGCAACCCGGAGGAGGCGCTGCGGGTGCACGTCCGGGAGGAGCTGGGCGTCGATCCCGACGACCAGCCCAGCCCGTGGGCGGCCGCGATCTCGTCGTTCCTGTTCTTCTCGGTCGGGGCGCTGGTGCCGCTGCTGACCTACCTGTTCGGCGCGACGAGCCTCTGGCTCGCGCTGGCCGTCGGCGGCCTCGGGCTCTTCGCGGCCGGCGCGGTGGTCGCCCGGTTCACCGCCCGGCCCTGGTGGACCGGCGGCCTGCGGCAGCTCCTGCTCGGCGCGTTGGCGGCCGGTGCCACCTATCTGATCGGCACCCTCATCGGCGTGCAGGGCGGGATCGGCTGAGCCACCGTCGCCCACGAGGTGGCGTGCGCGCCGTCGTCGGCGGTCCGGTCGGGGCCGCCGCCCGTACCGGCTTCGACCCCGCCCGGACCGGGCCGGCGCGGTCAGCCGGCGCGGCGTTCGACCGGCAGGCGTGACCTGACCAGCAGCCCGGCGCCGAGCATGGCGACCAGCGGCACCACGATCAGCACGCCGAGGACCGACCACGGGACGACGATCGGGTAGGGGTCCTGCACGGGCCAGGACCGGGCGTAGCCCCGGTTGACGGCGGCGAGGACGGCGACGACCGACCCGAGGCCGGCGAGGAGGCCGAGCAGGGAGCCCAGGCCGGCGATCACACCGGACTGGCTCAGCGACAGCACCCGCCGGATGCGTGGGCTCGCGCCGACGGCGGCCAGGGTCGACAGGTCCGGTCGGCTGTCGGCGGCCGTGAGACCGGTCGCGATCCCGGCGGCCCCGAGGGTGACCAGCCCGGCCGCGACGGCCATGACGAGCAGCAGCGGGTTCGACCCGTCCTGCGGGGGGCGTTGCACCTCGACGCGCAGCCGCGGCGAGACCTCCTGGACGGCGGCGGCGAAGGCGTCCGCCCGGGCGACGTCCGGGACCTTCCCGGGGCTCACCACGAACCCCCACTGCCGTACGCCGAGCCCGACGCGGGCCGCCGCGGCCGGCGACAGGATCGTCCGTGGCACGTCCAGCCCGGTGGTCAGGACGTACGCCGGGAGGACCTTCCGCGTGGTCTCCCGTCCCTTCCCCTTGCCCTCCGGCCCGAGCGGCAGCAGCGGCTGCAGCGTGACGGTGCCGTCCGCCACGTCCAGCGGGTCGGTGACGACCACGCCGCCGGCCCGTAGCGCGGCGGTCGCCTTCGCCAGGTCCTCGCCGTGGGCCCCGGTGAGCAGCGGGAGCGCCGTCCCGTCGTCGACCAGGATGCCGAAGTGCCGGCCGGAGACCCTGGGCAGGCGCATGTCGCAGCGCGGGTCGCTCCGTGCGCGGCGCTGGTCGTCGGGGGAGGCGCCGCCGAGGTAGGGGCACGTCTGTCGTTCCGGCCGTTCCACCGTCACCCCGCAGGAGTCCCGCGACCTGGTCCCCGCCGGGCAGGTCAGCCCGCGCACCTCGGCGACCGTGCCGGTCGCGAGGAGCGTGGTGGCGAGGTCCGTGATCCGCCGCAGCGGCACGGGGGTGGTCGAGCCGCCGTCGTGGGTGACCGACACCGTGCCCTCGGGCAGCGCCGGCACGATCGAGGCGGCCTGCCGGGCGTCGTTGCTGGCGACGTACACGCCGAGGCAGACGGCGCCGGCGACGGCGGCCATCACGGCGGAGATCGCGGGTGCGGCGGCGGCCCGGTTGCGGCTGGTGTCGCGCAGCGCGATCCGGAGGGCGGGCGGCAGGTGGCGACCGACCCGGGCGACCTGACCGACCACGCTGGGCGTGCAGAGCACCAGGCCGAGCTGGATCAGCAACAGCCCGGCGAGGATCAGGTCGGTCGACACCCGTGGGACCGCGTACGCGGCGAGCCCGGTCCCGGCGAGGGTCACCCCCACCCCGGCGACCACCCAGCGGCGACGGGAGCGGGTCGCGCCCCGCCGCCCGGTGAGCGCCGCGACGACGCTGCGTCGCGCGGCGGTGTGCGCCGGGACCAGGGCCGCGGCCGTCGCCGTCAGCACGGCCAGCCCGGCGACGGCCAGCAGGGCCAGGGGATGGAAGCGGTATCCGCCCGCCCGCGCGTGGGCCAGGTGCTCCTCCACCAGCGGGCGTCCGAGGACGGCCAGGGTCACGCCGAGCGCGACGCCGGCCGCGGCGCCGGCCAGCCCCAGCACCACGCCGTCGGCGAGGACGATCCGACGCAGGTGTGCGGGGTTGCCGCCGGTGGCCGCGACCAGGCCCAGCTCGCGCGACCGGCGCCGGGCGCCGATCGCGAACGCCGGCCCGGCCAGCAGGACGACCTCCAGCGCGCCCAGCCCGGCGACGAGGGTGCCGGCGCTGATCGTGTCGGCGTTGACCCGGGTCGGCTCCCGCATGGACGGCGGGGGATCCAGGGTGAGCGCGCGCGACGTCGCCTGGAACGGCGTCGGGCCCGACTGGAGCTGTTCCACCTGGGCCAGGGTCACCGGGCCCGGGGTGTCGACCAGCCAGGTGGTCGCCGGGTGCGGCAGCGCCGCCGACGGCAGCACGACGGCCTCCCGCAGGTCGTCGGGGAGCTCCACGACGCCCACGACGGTGTACCGCCGGGACCCGTCGGCGGCGGTCACCGTCCCACCGACGCCGGCGCCCAGGCGGCGCAGGGCCGCCTCGCTGGCGGCCAGCTCGGTCCCGCCGCTCGGCACCCGGCCCCGGCGCAGCGCGACCATGCCGTCGGTGAGCGGGTCGGTCAGGTCCAGCCAGTGGGTCTCGATCTCACCGACGCCGTTGACGGTCTTCCACGCCGTCGGTCCCCGCCCGACGGGAAGGGCCCGGCTGCCCGGCGGCAGGACGGCGGTCAGCTCGGACTGCCCGGGGGGATCGCGGAACATCCAGGTGAGCTTGAGGTCCGCCTGACCGAGCGCGCGTTCCACCCGCTCGGCCGGGGTGAGCCGGAACATGTCGTAGGCGACGGCGGCGAAACTGAGCGCCGTCACCGGCAGCATGATCATCGCCACGACCAGGGCGCTGCGTCCCCTGGCCCGCCGCGTCTCCCGGCGGGCGAGGCGGAGAGCCGTCCGCCAGGAGGCGAACAGGCGGGACCATCGGCTCACGGGATCTCCCCCAGCAGCTGTTCGGGCCGGCCGAGCGGGCCGGAGGTGTCGACCACCGCTCCGTCGTGGAGGAACACCACCCGGTCGGCCCAGGCGGCGTGCCGCGCCTCGTGGGTGACCAGCACCGCGGCGGCCCCCGCGTCCACCCGGGACCGCAGCACCCGGAGCACCGCCTCGCCGGTCTGCGAGTCGAGCGCCCCCGTCGGCTCGTCGGCGAGCACCAGCCGCCGGTGCCCGACCAGCGCGCGGGCGATCGCCACCCGCTGCTGCTGCCCGCCGGAGATCTCGTCGGGGAACCGTTGGCCGAGGTCGGCCACGCCGACCTCCTCCATCGCGGCCACCGCCTGGCGGCGCGCCCGGCGCACGCCCGTGCCGTCCAGCTCCAGCGGCAGCGCGACGTTCTCCACGGCGGTGAGACTAGGCAGCAGGTTGAAGTGCTGGAACACGTAGCCCACGGCCCGGCGGCGCAGCGCGGCGAGTCGCTGACGGTCCAGCGTGTCGAGGCGGTCGCCCTCCACCCACACCTCGCCGTCGGTCGGCCGGTCCAGGCCGCCGGCCAGGTTGAGCAGGGTGGACTTGCCGGAACCGGACGAGCCCATGACGGCGACCATCTCGCCGGGGCGTACGGAGAGGCTGACGCCGCGCAACGCGGCGACCGAGGTGTCGCCGACGCCGTGCACCCGGCGCGCCTCGCGGATCTCCAGGACGTTCACGGGGTGGCCCCCGCGGCTGCGTCGGCGGAGGCGCGGCGGACGGGGGCGGTGTCGTGGGAGGCCGCGGGGAACGGGCGGGGATCCGCCGGGCCTCGGCCGGGCCGTCCCGGACGGCGATGGGAAACGGACATGGATACGGAGTATGCATACTCGGTATGCGTCGGGCAAGCCGGCGCCCCGCCCGCAGGACGGTCGCCGACCGCCGTGCCGAGAAAGGGGCGTGGGTTCAGCCGTCGAGGAGGTCGTCGACCGTGCCGTCGACCGGGCGGCCCCGCGCCGCCAACTCCTCCGCCTGGCGGGCCAGCACCGCGCCCACCTCGGTCATGTCGGCTCCGGCCAGGCCGGTGCGCCGCACGGCGTCCCCCGGGTCCCGGAAGTAGGTGCGGCTCAGCAGCCCGTGCACGGTGGCCGCCGCCAGCCGCGCCTCGCCGAGCATCAGCAGGGCCTGGTCGGTCTCGTACCACTCGGCCAGGCGGGCGGCCCGCGCGTGCGCCGCGCTGCCCCTGTACCACGCCTGCCGGGCGGCCGTGCTGAACTCGGCGGGCCGGGCCCGGGCCAGCCGGCCCAGATGCGCGTCGCGCAGGGTGCGCAGCCAGCCGGTCGGGTCGTGCAGCGCCCGGGTGCTGACGTAACGGTCGGCCGTCAGCGGCCAGAGCGGCGAGATCACCCGGGCCTGGCGCAGGTAGTCGTCCGCGCCGGACACGGTCAGGTCGACCAGCACGCCGCCGACGCGCCGCGTGGCCGGCGGCGGCCCGCCGCCGGGACGGTAGGTCACCACCAGCAGGCCGACCTCGCCGTCCCCGCCGCCGTCGTCGTCGCCGTGCGCCAGCGGGCCGTGCACCGCCACGGCGAGCACGTCGGCCGGGAAGCGTCGGCGGGCGGCCTCGGCGACCCGCGCGGCCACCGCCCACCGTGGATCGTCCGGGCGTACGCCGCCGTCGGCGGCACCGTCGTCCACGTCCACGCCGACCACCTCACGCCCTCGCCACCGGGCCGCCCGTCGAGACCGGACCGCCGGTGTCACCGTCGGCGCCGGTCACCGCACCACCCTAGCCGCGCCCCGCCGGCCCGCCCGGCCCGCCGCGCCCGGTGGGGACCAGCCGGAAGACGAGGATCTCCCGGCCGCCGGCCCGCCGCACGTACGCCTCGTAGGCGGGCCACTGCTCGACCAGGAGCCGCCACAGCCGCTCCCGTTCGGCGCCGGTGGCGACCTCGGCGCGCACCGGGAGGCGGCGGCCCTTCACGGCCACCTCGGCCGTCGGGTCGGCGACCAGGTTCAGCGCCCAGCCCGGCTGGTGGGTCTGGCCGAAGTTGGTGCCCACCACCACGTACGCCCCGCCGTCGGGCACGTAGAGCAGGGGGTTGCTGCGCGGCTTGCCGGAGCGGCGGCCGGTGGTGGTGACGACCAGCGACGGGACGAGGCCCAGCGCGACCACCCGGCCACGGGTGAGCCGCCCGACCACCCGGTCGGCGGGGACGAGCAGGCGGGCGGCGGCGCCGAACCAGCGGTGGTGGCCGACGCGGCGGGTGAGGGCTCCCAGGACGGGCACGCAGACCAGTGTGCCCGTCGCGGGCCGGTCAGTCGAGACGTCGTTCGACCGGCAGCCGGGACCGGGTGAACAGCCCCGCGCCGAGCATCGCGACCAGCGGCACCACCAGCAGGACGCCGAGGGTGGTCCAGGGGACCAGCACCGGGTACGGGTCCTGGACCGGCCACATGCCGGCGTACCGGCGGTTCAGCGCGGTCAGGATGATCGCGGCCGAGCCGAGGCCGGCGCCGATGCCGAGCACCGAGCCCGACACGGCGATCACCCCCGCCTGGCAGAGCGACAGCAGCCGGCGCAGGCCCGGCGCGCCGCCGACCGCGGCCAGGGTGGACAGGTCGCCGCGCCCCTCGGCCGCCGCCAGCCCGGTGGCCGTGCCGGCGGCCCCCAGGGTGATCACCCCGGCCGCGGCGGCCAGCAGGAGCAGCGCCGGTCGCTCGCCGTCGCCCGACCCGCCCGACTCGAACTCCAACCGCACCCCGAACGGCCGCAGGGCGGCGCGGAACCGCTCCTGCCGGTCGTCGTCGGGCGCCCCGTCGGCCGCCACCGCCCAACCGACCGGGTGGGCGGTCAGCCCGAGCCGGTCGGCCGCCTGCGGGGACACCAGCAGCCGCTGGGTGCCCAGGCCGGTGTGGAACGCGTACCCGTCGACGGTGGTGGGCGGGGACGGCACGGGCCCCTCCGGCCCGGCACGGGCGACCATGACGTCGACCCGGCCGTCCACCACGTAGCGCGGGTCGGTCACCACCACCCCGCCGGCCCGCAGCGCGGCGGTGGCGGCGGCCACGTCGGCGGGAGCGGCGCCGGTGAGGGCCGGCAGCACGGTGCCGTCGTCCACCACGGCCTGGAAGAACATGCCGAAGAGGTCGTCGGGGCCGCCGCGACAGCGGGCGTCGGCGCGGGCCCGCCGCTGCTCGTCCCCGCTGAGGCCGTCCCCCGACGGCCAGGGGCAGGCCCGCTCGGGCGGCAGCACCGGCGAGACCGCACAGGGGCCGGTGTCGACGCCGCACCTCGCCTCGGCCACCGGCACGACGGCGCGGGCCCCCAGGTGGTCGCGGGCCGCCCCGGCGACCTGCTCCAGGCTCGGCCGGCCGCCCCGCCGGTCCGCAGCCGGGTCGGCGGCGTCCTCCGGCACGGTCACCAGCACGGTGCCGGGCGGGAGGCTCGGCGCGTACATGGCGTCCGACCGGGCCTGGTCGCTGGCCAGGTACACCCCGACGGCGACGCTGCCGGCGACCGCGGCCATGACGGCCGAGATCGCCGGGGCGGTGGAGGACCGGTTGCGGCTGGCGTCGCGCAGGGCGATCCGCGGGGCCAGCGGCAGCGACCGGCCGAGCCGGGCCAGCAGGCCGACCAGCGTCGGGGTGGCGAGGACCAGTCCCAGCTCGCCGAGGACCAGGCCGGCGAGGATCACCGTCGGCGCCGTCCGGGCGGCGCCGAACGCGGCGAGCGCCGCGCCGCCCACGGTCAGGGCCAGCCCCGCCACCGGCCAGCGCCGGCGGTGCGTGGGCGGGACGCGGCGGCCGGCCAGCCCCGCCACCACGTCCTGCCGGGCGGCCGTCCAGGCCGGGACCAGCGCGGCCAGCACCCCGGTCAGCACCGCGACGGCCCCGATCGCCACGAGGGCCTCCGGCCAGCATCGGTACCCGCCGAAGCGCGCGCCGTAGAGGTGCTGCTCGACCAGCGGACGGCCGGCGAACGCGGCGGCGACGCCCAGCGTCACCCCGGCGGCGGCCCCGAGGGCGCCCAGCACCACGCCGTCGGCCAGCACGATGCGGCGCAGGTGGGCGTCGTCCCCGCCCGCCACCGCGACCAGCGCGAGATCCCGGCGCCGCCGGCGTACGCCGACCGCGAAGGCCGGCCCGACGAGCAGCACCACCTCCAGCAGCCCCAGCCCACCGACGAGCACCGAGACGCTCATCCCCTCGACGTCCATGCCGGTGCCGGCGGGGGAGGGGAGCGAGCCGGCGCCCGACGGCGGGGCCGGGGTGCGGGCCCGCACCACGACGCCCTGCCGGTTGAGCCGGCGGAACAGGTCCTCGTCGACGCCGTCGGGCAGGTCGACCAGCCAGCTCGACTCCGCCCCGGTCGCCGGGTCCCCGGCCGCCGGATACAGCGTCACCACCGGCCCCAGGTCGTCGGGGTACTCGGCCACCCCGACCACCCGCCACGAGCGCGCGCCGTCGGCGGAGGTGAGGGTGCCGCCGGGACGGACGTCGAGGCGGCGCAGAGCGGCCGGGCTCGCCGCGATCTCGTCCGGCCCGGCCGGCGCCCGACCCGAGTGGAACCGCACCAGCCCCCGGCCGAGCGGGTCGGCGAGGTCCACCTCGCGTCCGGTGACGTCGTCGACGACCCGGCCGCCGACGCGGGCGTCGAACGACACCCACCGGCGCAGCGGGACGGCCCGGCTCCCGGCCGGCAGCAGGGCGGTCACCTGCGCGGCGGTGACCGGCCCGGCCGGGACCAGGCTGCCGTCCGGGGAGCCCCAGCCCTCGCCCCAGGCGTCCTGGAAGACCTGGCCCCGCGCCACCCAGAGCAGCTCCGCGTCCGCCACGCCGAGCTGGCGGTCGTTCCGCTCGGCCCGGGTCAGCTCGGCCATGTCCCAGCTCACCGCGGTGAAGGTCAGCACCAGCACCGGCAGTGTGATCATCGCGAGCACCAGCGCCGTACGCCCCCGCGCCCGGCGGGCCTCGCGCCGGGCGATCCGCAGCGCCGCCCACCAGGAACCGACGACGCCCGCGAGCCGGCCGCCCCGGCCCGCCGTCACCGACCGCTGCCGCTCAACAACTGCTCCACGCTGCCCAGCGGGGCGGTGGAGTCGACCAGCACCCCGTCGCGCAGGAAGACCACCCGGTCGGCCCAGGCGGCGTGCCGCGCCTCGTGGGTGACCAGGACGGCGGCGGCCCCCGCGTCCACCCGCCGGCGCAGCAGGTGCAGCACGGCCTCGCCGGTCTGCGAGTCCAGTGCGCCGGTCGGCTCGTCGGCGAGCACCAGCCGGCGTTCGCCTACCAGGGCGCGGGCGATGGCCACCCGCTGCTGCTGGCCGCCGGAGAGCTGGTCGGGGAACCGGTCGCCCAGCTCGGGCAGGCCCACCTCGGCCAACGCGTCCAGCGCCAGCCGGCGGGCGCGCCGGACACCGGTCCCGTCCAGCTCCAGCGGCAGGGCGACGTTCTCCACGGCGGTGAGGCTGCCGAGCAGGTTGAGGTCCTGGAAGATGTAGCCGATCCGGCGGCGCCGCACCTGGGCGAGGCGGCGCCGGTCCAGGGCGCCGAGCTGTTCGCCCTCGACGTACACCTCACCGGCCGTCGGGCCGTCGAGCCCGCCGGCGAGGGCGAGCAGGGTGGACTTCCCGGAGCCCGAGGGTCCCATCACCGCGACGAGCTCCCCCGGCCGGACGGCGAGGCTCACCCCGCGCAACGCGTGCACCGCCGCCGGCCCGGAGCCGTGGGTGCGGTGCACGTCGCGCACGTCGAGCACGGCCGTGGTCCGGTCCTCGTCCGCCGGCCGGCTCCCCGCGTTCACCGTCGCGCCTCCTCGTCCGCCCGGTCCACCGCCTCAGCGGGGCTCGCCGGCAGCCGACCCGGATCGGCCGGACGGTAGCCCACGAGGCTGGTCTCGCAGTGGTCCAGCCAACGCACCTCGGCCTCGGCCTGGAAGACCATGGCGTCCAGCACCAGCCGCCACGGCAGCTCCTCCGGGCGGTCGCTGGCGTACTTCAACCGGGTCAACTCCTGCAGCGTGCGCATGGTCGCGCTGCGCTGGGTCTGGACCACCGACCGCACGTCGACGCCGGGGGTGGTCAACGCGAGCGCCAGCTTGATCGCCAGCTCGTCGCGGGGCCGGTCGGTGCGGCTGACCGGGGTGGCGAACCACAGCGTCAGGTCCGCCCGCCCGGCGTCGGTGATCTCGTACGGGCGCTGCCCGGCCTCGCTCTCGGGAAGCGAGCGGACCAACCCGTCCCGCTCCAGCCGGGACAGGGTGGTGTAGACCTGCCCGATGTTCAGTGGCCAGGTCGAGCCGGTCGACTCCTCGAACGCGGCGCGGAGCTGGTAGCCGTACATCTGACCGCGCTCGAGCAGGGCGAGCAGCCCGTGACGGATGGACATGGGAACGGAGTATGCATACCTGGTATGCGACCCGCAACCGGAGCGTGACGGTGGGCGGCGGCCGTCAGGCGGGCCGGCCGGGGAACGGCACGGTCGACGGGGTGATCCCGGCCGTCCGCCGCCAGCGGGTCGCCCGCAGGGCGTAGTCGACCAGGGCGGCCAGGGCCCGGTCCCGGTCGGCGCCGGTGCTGGCCGGCACCGCCGCGCGCCAGAAGGCGGCCGTACGCTCCTCCACCTCGACGGCCAGCCGCAGCGCGCTGGCCCGGTCGGTCACCGGGAACGGCAGCGCGTAGCCCGCCCGGTCGGCCGGGACGACGCCGCCGCTCGTGCTCAGCCGCAGCACCAGGTCGTCGCGGCGGCGCCGGTGCGCGGCCTCCGCCTCCCGGGCGGCCTTGCGGGCCGCGCCGGTGAGGCGCACCCCGATGGGGCCGTAGGCCCAGATCGCCGCGTACTCGGCGGTGAGCGCCGCGCCGAGGGGGCCGGCCGGGCCGGACGGTGTGGGAGTGGTCACCTCAGTGCCTCCACGTGGGTGGCCCGCGCGGCGACGATCGAGGCGAGCAGCGCGGCCCGCTCCGCCGGCGCCGCCGCGCAGGCGCTGGTCGCGTTCTTCCGGCCGGCGTTCTCCCGCTCGCGCAGCGCGGCCCGGGCCGCCGCCGGGTCACCCGCCGGGGCCGGGGTGGCCGCGGCGGACGCCGAGGGCAGCGGCACGCCGATCACCCGGGCCAGCTCGGCCGCGTGCGCGTCGTGCGCCTCGGCGATCGGGGTGAGGATCCCGGCCAGCGCGGGGTGCGCGGCGGCCGCGTCGCGGTGCCCGGCGGCGAGCCCGAGCGCCTCGTCGAGCAGCGGCGTGAGCGGGTCGGGACCGGGGTCGGGATCGTCGTCGCGGTCGAGAAGATCACAGGCGGTCAGCGGCGCGACCGCCCCGCCGAGCGCCAGGAGGGACCCGGCGCGCAGCACTGTTCGCCGGGAATGCCCGGTTGCTCCGCCGCGTTGCGTCGTTCTGCCCGTCGCCACCGGACAAGTCAACACCATCACCGGCCGTACGTGGGTCACCGGCGTCGGTGCGCCGCCCGGTCCCGCGCCCGGCAGGCGCGTTACGCTCTGCGCAGCCACCGGCGCGTCAGCTCCGGTGGCGTGCCGGCATGGCGACCGACCGGGGCGCCGTCGATCACGAGAAGGGTGCGGAGATGACGCAGCGTGGCCGTGCCACGAGGTCGACGGGTCCGGCGGGCAGACCGCGGCGCGCCGAGGCCCCCCGGGGCGGGGAACGCGCCGGCGGCCCCCGCGGCGACCTCGCCGCCCGGCGGGCCCGGCTGCGTGAGGTCATCGAGCCGGTGGTCGCCGACGCCGGCTACGACCTGGAGGACCTCTCCGTCTCGCGCGCCGGCCGCCGGCACGTGGTGCGGGTGATCGTGGACGCCGACGGCGGGATCAACCTGGACGCCGTCGCCGACGTCTCCCGGGCCGTCTCCGCCGCCCTCGACACGGCCGAGGAGGCCGGCGGCGACATCGTCGCCGGGGAATACCAGCTCGAGGTCAGCTCGCCCGGCGTGGACCGGCCGCTGACCCTGCCGCGGCACTGGCGGCGCAACGTCGGACGGCTGGTCAAGGTGACCGCCCGCGGCGCCGGCGCCCTGCCCGGGCAGCGCGCCGAGCAGCCCGCGGGCGACCGGCAGGTCACCGGCCGGGTGGTCGAGGCCGACGACGAGCGCGTGGTGCTGGAGACCGACGCCGGCCCCGCCACGTGGCCCTACGCACAGCTCGGCCCCGGCCGGGTGCAGGTCGAGTTCCACCGCCTCGACGAGATCGAGGAGACGGACGAACCCGACGACATGGACGACACCGACGACTTCGACGACGAAGATGATGTGGAGGACGAGGAGAGGTGAACATCGACCTCGCGGCGCTGCGCGCACTCGAGCGCGAGCGGGAGATCCCGTTCGACACGATCCTCGCGGCGATCGAGACCGCGCTGCTGACCGCCTACCGGCACACCGAGGGGGCGGAGCCGCACGCCCGGGTGGAGATCGACCGTAGGTCGGGCGCGGCCCTGGTCTACGCGCAGGAGTTGGACGACGACGGCACGGTGGTGCGGGAGTGGGACGACACCCCGCACGACTTCGGCCGGATCGCCGCCATGACGGCCAAGCAGGTGATCCTCCAGCGGCTGCGCGAGGCCACCGACGAGGTGCACTTCGGCGAGTACGTGGGCCGCGACGGCGACCTGGTCACCGGCGTGGTGCAGGCGCACGAGGCGCGCAGCGAGAAGGGCATCGTCAGCGTCGACCTGGGCAAGCTGGAGGGCGTCCTGCCGCAGTCCGAGCAGGTGCCCGGCGAGCGGTACGCCCACGGCGAGCGGATCCGCTGCGTGGTGGTGCACGTCGCCAAGGGCATGCGCGGCCCGCAGATCACCCTGTCCCGCTCCCACCCGGCGCTGGTCAAGAAGCTCTTCGCGCTCGAGGTGCCGGAGATCGCCGACGGCACGGTCGAGATCGGCGCCATCGCGCGTGAGGCGGGTCACCGTACGAAGATCGCGGTCCGTTCCACCACCCAGGGCGTGAACGCCAAGGGGGCCTGCATCGGCCCGATGGGCCAGCGGGTCCGGGCCGTGATGAGCGAGCTGCACGGCGAAAAGATCGACATCATCGACTGGTCGGACGACCCGGCCACCTTCGTCGGCAACGCCCTGTCGCCGGCCAAGGCGCTGCGGGTAGAGGTGGTCGACCTGGCCACCCGGACGGCCCGGGTGACGGTTCCGGACTTCCAGCTCTCCCTCGCGATCGGCAGAGAGGGGCAGAATGCCCGACTCGCGGCCCGGTTGACCGGTTGGCGGATCGACATCCGGTCCGACGCGGAGCAGGCTGGCGCGGCCGGCCGGGGCGCAGCTGATCACGTCCCGGAACCGGGCGGCGCGATCTCGGGCGCCTAGGGGTAGACTTCCTCCAGTGGTACGACGCGCGCTGCCGGAGCGCACCTGTGTGGGTTGCCGGCGTCGTGCGCCGGCCAGCGAATTGCTGCGGATCGTCGCGGTCGGCGACGAGGCTGGTCACAGCCTTCGGCCCGATCCGGCCCGCAGGCTGCCGGGTCGGGGAGCGAACATGCACCCGGATCCGGCCTGCTTCGCGCAAGCGGTGCGGCGGCGCGCCTTCGGGCGGGCGCTGCGCATCACCGGGGTCCTCGACCACGGTGAGCTGGCGGAGCACGTCGATGCGCCAACCACTACGTCCGGTCAGCCCGATCGGGCGAGGGTCGCTAGCAAGGTAGGACGACCGACATGAGCACACGATGAAGTCCCTGAAATGACCAGGCTTCAAGTGCACGAGTGAGGTCGCTGCGGGTGCTGCCCGCACGACCTCGGAGTGAGGAGTGCAGTGGCAGGTAAGGCCCGCGTACACGAGCTTGCAAAAGAGCTCGGGGTCGAAAGCAAGACCGTTCTCGCCAAGCTCAAGGAGATGGGCGAGTTCGTGAAGTCCGCGTCCAGCACCGTCGAGGCGCCCGTCGCCCGACGGCTGCGTGGCGCATTCGTCGCGTCCGCCGGTGGTTCCTCGGCACCGACCGCCCCGCCGGCGGCCGCTCCGAGCCCGGCACCGACCCCGACGCCGTCCCCGACCCCGGGTGCCCCCCGGGTCTCGGCCAAGCCGATGCCGCCCCGGCGGCCGGCCGCGCCGACCCCCGGACCGAAGCCCAAGGGCCCGGTCCCCGGCCCGCCGCAGGCGACCCCGGTCGCCAAGCCGGCGAGCGCGCACGACATCGAGGTGGCGGCCGCCGAGGCGCGCGCCGCCGCGCTCAAGGCTGAGCAGGAGGCCGCGGTCAAGGCCGCGCAGGCCGCCCGCCAGCAGCAGCGGGAGAACGTCCGGCGGGAGCCCCCGACCGAGGGCGGTCCCCGTCCGGGTCCGCGTCCCGGCCCGAACGCCGTGCCGCCCCGTCCGGGTTCCCCGGCCGCGGGTCGTCCCGGCGCTCCGCAGCCGGGTCCGGGCGCCCGGCCGGGCGGTCGTCCGCCGGCGCGCGGCGCCGGCAACAACCCGTTCGGCATCCAGGGCGGCCAGCAGCAGCGGCCGCCGGCCGCCGGTGCCGGCGGTCCCCGGCCCAGCCCGGCGGGCATGCCGCCGCGGCCGAGCCCGGCCTCCATGCCGCCCCGGCCCAGCCCGGCCTCCATGCCGAGCCAGCGGCCCACCACCGGCCGCCCCGGCGGTCCCGGCGGCGGGCGTGGCGGCCCCGGTGGCGGCGCGGG